>PXCX01000113.1 GCA_003565195.1 PVC group bacterium
AAATACCCTCGTAGAAATGTTTCAGCCCGATAATGTCCGCGCGTAGACAGTTGCCCAGCACCATGCCGGCCAGGGGAATGACATACTGGGCGTCAAGCCAGTTCGGCCGCTGGAGCAGCGGTCCCACAAACACCAGGACCGGAATGGCCGTGCCGGCCAACAAGGCAATGAAAAGGGGAACCACAAAGGGCCGCGGACTCAACCGACAACCACGCAAAATCGATCCGTCTGCCACGCCGACCATGACCAGTAGCCAACCCAGGTTCAGCCAGGGATTGTTTAGCCGGAATACGGCTTGGAGATAAAAACCGACGAATAGAAGTTGCAGGGTCATGCGCGCCACGGCGATGCCGGTTTCCTTAAGGATCGGCACGCGCAGATACAGCAGAATCGCTACCGGCGGAATGAGCAACAGATACCCCGCGGCCAAAGACAAAAAACTGATATCAACGATTTCATTCATTGTTGGACTCCCTTTACATGCGTTCCCCCGGAGAGATGCACCACACGATCGGCAAAGTCCAGCCATTCGGCGTCATGTGCGACTGATAGCACGGTCAAATCGTCGGCTTGCCGGATAAAATCCACGACCGTTCGCTTGTTCTCCGGGTCCAGCGCCGAGGAGGCTTCGTCAAGCAGCAGGATCTGACGTTCGAGCAGCACAGCCAAAATCAAAGCAATCCGTTGCTTCTCGCCGCCGGACAGCGAAGAGGTTTCCTTATCCAACAGCGCCAAATCCAAATTGAATTGATCCATCAACGTCGGCAGACGGTTCAGGTTGCCTCGCTGACCGGCATTGGCCTTGAATGCGAAAGGCCGCTCGATCGCCTGCCGGACGGAGCCCGGACCAAGCTCATGTTCCTGGGCGACATAGGCCAGGCTGCGCCGTATGTTCCAGATCGCATCGCCGGCGACCGGATTACCAAACACGTTGATCGAGCCTTCCCGTGGTTCAAGCAACCCTAGAATACACTTCAATACCGTCGATTTTCCGGACCCGGACGGTCCAGTCAACGAAACCTTCTCCCCTTGCACCACCTGCAAACTGAAACCGCGCAAAACCCAACGGTCATCGTAATTGATGCCCAAGTCTTCAATAACAATGGCGATGCCCGCTTCGCTTATGGTTAGCTCCTTAATCATGGATTCTTTGAGTAAATGAGTCGAACATTTCACATGCGGCTGTCTAAGTTGTTGGGGCCAAAGCGTTCAGTGTTCAGGTGTTCAGCGTTCAGGAAGTCCTGCCTGAACACTGAACTCTGAACCCCTGAACACTTTCAGCGAAGCTGGCTAGAAACTTCTCCAGCAACCGTTCACGCGGACGCTCGCCTTCCGGCCAAGAAACAATACCGTTCGACTTCCGATGCGTCATGATGCATCCCGTTTTTTGCCAGATGGCGACTTATCCGCCAGCAGGCAAAGAAAATCGGCTACGTCGATCGAGTGACAGCCGTCGTACTCCAGAGGTTCCGTCGTGCGCGAGATCAGGACCCGACGATCCGCCTGGATCCAATCGGCCACCTTGTTCAATCGCGCCAGGTCGTCGGGGCCTGGGTGCGTGGTCAACTTGATTTCGCAGGCCCAGCGTTCGGAACCAAAGTCCAACGTCAGATCGACTTCGTACCGATCCGATGTCCGCAGGGAATACAGCGAGCATGGAATGCCTGATGCTTCGAGCCGGGCCGCCGCCTGCTGGATGACGAATCCCTCCCAACTGGCGCCTGCCCAGGGCTGTGATAGCAGACTGTCCATGTCCGAAACGCCCATCAGGGCGTGCAACAGGCCGCTGTCGCGCCAGTAAACCTTGGGACTTTTTACGAGTCGCTTTTTGATGTTGGCATGATAAGGGTGCAACCGCCGGATCAAAAAGGCGCCTTCCAACAGATCCATGTAGTTATTAACGGTCTGATAATTCAAGCCGAGGCTCTGGCCGATGGCGCTGGCATTCCACAGGGTGCCATGAACCGCCGCCAGCATGCGGAACAAGCGCTGCGTGACTTGCGGTTTAGACGGCAAGCCCCAAGCCGGGAGATCGCGCTGCGCCAGCAGCGCGAGATAATTCGCCTGCCAATCCGGCATGGCGCCTTTTCGCAGAACGCCACCATCGGGGAAGCCGCCGTTCAACCACAACTTGTCCAGCGAGGAAGCGCCGAGCTCATCCAAGAAGAAGGGCGTCAGTTCGATCAACGCCAGCCTTCCGGCAAGCGATTCCGATACTTCACGCATCAGAGCGGGTGAAACGGATCCGAGCAGCAGGAATCGTCCGTTTTTGGCGCGTTGGCGATCAATGCTCGTACGCAGGCGGCGGAAGACCTCTGGTTTTGACTGTGCCTCGTCGAGAACGATTAACTCGTCTGCGTCAGTCAAGCGATCCCAGGCAAGATCGAGCTTAAGTCCATCGGAATCGTCCTCGAGATCGAAATATTGCCCGCTCATCGACCGCGCCAATGTCGTCTTTCCGCACTGGCGTGGGCCGATAAGCGTTACCACCGGGTAGGCTTTCAACGCCCTTTTAAGCCTGCCGATCACCGCTCTTGTTTTCATGAGTTGCAGAATACCATGTATATTGTAAATTGCAAGCTATCTTTTTGGTGTCTCTGTGGTTTTGGCATACGTCCTGGGATGTGTCTGGCTACACAATCCACTTTTGCCGCACATTGCGCAGGCTGAAGGCGAACAGCAGGATGCAGAACATGATCAGCATGCCGAAATTCAATGTCAACTGCAGATGCGGCCCCCGGTGGATCGAGCCATGCAGCACGTCTGCGCCATATGTCAGGGGCAGCACATAGCTTAGCGGGCGAAGCCAAACGGGCAATTGCTCGATGGGGAAGAAGAGTCCGCAAAGAAACAGCATCGGGAAGCGGAAAAAGTTCGAGAAGGTCTGGGCCTCGAAAACTTCGCTGACCGACACTGCGATGAACAGGCCCAGAAAGGTCGAACTGATCGCAATCAGCACGATGGCGGGAATGAGCGTTGCCCAGTTGATTCCCGAAAGATCCATCAGGAACGCAGCGAAGATGACCGGCACAAAGGCGTTGGCCACGCCGAACAGGATCGCTCCGGCGGTTTTGGCGAGATCAAAACGATCGAGCAAATCCTGAGCACGGGTTTCTCGGTCGCGCCGGTCCATGCCGTAAAGCGCCCCGCAGAAACACAGGTTGTCGAACCCAGTCAGTTCGGGGTAGAGGTTGCTCTCATCAGGAACAACGCCCATCAGATGTTGGGCGGCCTTTGGGTTTGTTGAACAGTCGATCCCGCCAATGCGAATGGTGCCCGCACTTGCCCGCCGAAGCCTTGGCGAAGGCGGGTCAGGCCTGGCAAGTCCGATGAGCATGTTGATCGTCGTGCTTTTGCCCGCGCCATTGGGACCCAGAAACCCGAACAACTCACCGTCCCGCACGGCGAAGTCGATGCCTGCCACCGCCTGTACATCGCCGAACCGCTTGGCGAGGCCACGGACCTCGATAGCCAAGTCGTTGCCATTCGTCATGGCTGAATC
>PXCX01000337.1 GCA_003565195.1 PVC group bacterium
CGGAAACATCGGCAATCGCCATGCCGATATGGTTATCATCGATTCGCATGACATCGTAATAATCACCGCCGACCTCCCTGGCGGGGACACTGAAGGCGGCTACTTCAAGACCGGGAATCACGGGCAATTTCTTGGGAAGCAAAGTGGTTTGAATATGACGCGCCACATTAAGGTCGGCGTCCTGACGGTGTTTTTCTTCGAGTGTTTCCCCCAGATTTGCATAATGGATCGATACCGAGGCTTGATCGGCGAGTGCCTGCAGCATATTGAGATCATTTTGCACAAACGGTTCGCCGTCCACCTTGTTAATGACGACCAGGACACCGAGCACCGTGTTATGGAAGCGCATCGGCACCAACAAAACATTATGAATTTTGAGGTAATCATATTCATAATGCGTGATCCGTCCGTCGCGTTCAGCATCGCCAATCAACATCGGTGTACCTTCCAAGGCAACCCGGCCCACCAAACCGCTTCCCATGGCGATACGATGTTTTCGCACCTTTTCTTCAACAAACCGTGTTTTACTGAATGCCTGTCCAATCGCATCGTCGGGCGGCATATCCAGTGGAGGATAAACGCCGGAAACAGCGCGCGCCTGCAAGGTATCGGTATCGCCCAGCTTATCAACCAGGTACAATGCGCCGGCGCCGGCATGTGTCGTGCGCATGGCGTACCGCAACACCCGTTTCAGCAAGTGCGGCACATCCACGGTTTCTACATCGGCGAACAATTCGCCGACATCATGGACGAAATCGAACACCACATTCTTTTGCTGCAACAGGTTGTCGCGCTCGCGTTGGAGACGCCGTAGCATGCCGACCATGATGACGAATACTGCGGCGATGAGTAGCATGCAAACCGCCGAATAGGAAAAAATCATACCCAGGATTGCCAACTCACTCCTCTCCTTCAATTGATTCCGCGGCCCCTTTGCGGCGCAGTTCCGCTTGCAGGTAGGTCATGACATTCTCGAAGCGCGGCTGGTTTTCCGGATCGAGCCGGATCAGATCCCGATGGGCTTTGAGCATGGTACGCGCCGCCGTATCGCGGTCGTGATTATCGGTTTCCAGACGATTCATGGCGCTTTCATCTGCCGGCGGCAACCCGAGCCGGCGCCGTTGATCATCGCTCAACGGCGACGGCATCATTTGGACCACGTTAGCCATCCCCAGAGTCTCCAGCAAACTGACATTTTTGGAATCCAGATTCACCACGAGCACCTCGCCCGGACATTCATTCTTGCGCAAGCGCAATGCGGCCCCGGCCATCACACCCATGAAAGTACTGTCCATGCCCGAGCATTCCTCCATATCGATGATCAGGGTTCGACATCCCTGATGCATGGCCGACGCAACAAATTGCTTCAACGCCGGACCGACTTGAAACGAGCCCCGGCCCCGAACGCGCACATAAGCGCGCGGCGGCACAACGGCGACCCATAAACTGCTCTCGCCCATTTTTCTCTCCGTATATTCGAAAGCTTAAAGCGCTTACAAAAAAACCAGATTCAAGTATAGGATATTCGCGCGGTTGTCGCAATGCTTATTTACGAGGTTTTTAAGGGGGGACTTGCCATAATGCGCCGATCATGGCATGATGCCCGTCGTAACTACCGAATGCAGTGCGTAACCATACTGAAGTGACCCGCCAAACATGCCAACTCACGAACTGGATATCGATGTTTTTTTTATGCGTATGGCCTTGGGCGAGGCATGCGCCGCCGGTAACGACGGCGAGGTTCCGATCGGCGCCGTGCTGGCGCGCGGTGAAACCGTGCTTGGCAAAGCCCACAATCAGGTCGAACGTTTACGCGATCCGACGGCGCACGCCGAAATCCTGGCGATCACCCAGGCGGCCGAAGCGCTGGGCGACTGGCGTCTGACGGAAACGACGCTTTACGTTACCAAGGAACCTTGTCCGATGTGCGCGGGCGCCCTGGCGCTGGCACGGATTCCGCGTCTGGTCTTTGGCATCACTGATCCGCAACGCGGCGGCGCAACCACGGTTTTTCAAATCGTTAATCATCCCGGGATGTTGCATCGCACAACCGTGGTCCCCGGGATTCTGGCCGATGAATGTCGCGAATTGATCCAGCAATTCTTTCGCGAACGGCGGCGAGATGCGTCCAGAGGTTTTTAGTGGCTTATTCTAAGGCGGTCTTAATCCTCAAACTCGAGCGATAGATCGGCCGCCGGCGCCGAATGGGTCAGGCATCCGAGGGATATGGCGTCGACACCGCTGGCGGCGACAGCATCGATATTATCGAGCGTAATTCCGCCGGACGCTTCGAGCCGCGCGGTTCCGGCATTGATCGCGACGCAGCGCTTCATATGTTGAGGCGGCATATTGTCAAGCAAGACCCATTCCGGGCGGGCATTGAGCGCATCGCGCAATTCCGCTTCGTTTTCGACTTCAACCTCAACCGCTATTCCGGGAAAGCGGGCACGGGCGGCTCGCACCGCATCGGCCAAGCTACGAACCGCCGCCCCTGCCCACAGGCGGCGATGATTGTCCTTGATCATGATCATGTCGTAAAGTCCCATACGGTGATTGACGCCGCCGCCGCAACAAACGGCATACTTTTCCAGGCGTCGCCAGCCGGGCGTGGTTTTGCGGGTATCAAGCAAGGTCACGCCATGCGGCGCGGTACGTTCGACAAAGGTGGCGGTCAGAGTCGCAATCCCGGTCAAACGCTGCAGAAAATTCAGGGCCACACGTTCGGCGGTCAGAATGGATGCCGCCCGGCCACGCAGCGACATGATCCGGCAGCCGGCGGGCAACGCCTCACCGTCCGCCGCCTCTATAGTAACGGCCAACTCATGATCGACATTCAGGAAAACCTGGCGTGCGATATCGGCGCCGGCCACCCGGCAGGGGGTCCGGTTCACGATCACAGCATTTCCATCAACCTCCGGCGCAACCAAAGCCTGGGTGGTCAGATCGCCGGCGCCGACATCTTCCTCCAACGCTGCGCGAATCAAGGCGTTTGTTAAGTCATCATTCATGGCAAGCGGTCCGGCGCCCATTCCCAATTAATTTCGAGCGGAACCGGTCCCTCGAAAGCGGTCGGATTATCGACCGTCAGCGGGAAGGCATTATCGACGCGATGATATTGTTTCTGATGATCCTCACTGTGTACCGAAAACGAGAACAGATAACGCGCGGTCCCAAGATTGACGCGTGCCAACACAAGATCGACCACCGTTTGACCGGCAGCGAGTTCCTCGAGAATTTGGCCGCCCATCTGGGTATTACTGCCGTGCAGCACCCGGCCGTCGACATCCGCGATCGAAAATCCGATCACCGGACGCCGGATCGAACATGCCGCCCGCAACGTCAAGCGCACACGCAACCGGTCACCGGCCCGGATGCCCCCACGGGGACGTCTGCGGAACGTCTGGGTGAATCCTCTCGGTGACCCTTGCGGCGCTCGCCGCCACGACCTACTTTCGGCGGCAGATGAAGCGCAGCACCTCCCGGGCTGCGGACCCGC
>PXCX01000159.1 GCA_003565195.1 PVC group bacterium
TCCGGTTGGAAACCACTATTTTACTTTCTGGCAGGTCTGAAAAAGCGCTTTTCCGTTGTTTTCCTAGGCAATTTCAACATTCCCGAAAAATCGCCCGCGATTTTTTGGGGAATGTCCAAAACTTGTAAAACCTGCCAAATTGGGATATTATGGAATGGCTCAGAAACTGTGCCGGGAACCAGTGTAAAACCGTTTAAGCAGAAGGGATTGGCTTGACAAAGGATCTAGAATCAAAAGATACGTTATTGCGATCGAACTTGCGCACCTACGCAGACAGCGGTCTGGCAGTTGCCTTTTCGGGCGGAACCGACAGTTCCCTGCTTACCGCGGTGGCCCATCAGGTGTTGGGCGACCGCATGGTGGCCGTCACGGCACAATCACCGTTGTATGCCGAACATGAACGAGACGAAGCCGTGACGCTGGCCCGCCGTTTAGGGGTCCGGCATATCCTGATTGATTCCGATGAGTTAGCCACCCCGGGGTTCGCGGAGAATCCGCCCGACCGCTGTTATTTATGCAAACGCGCGTTGTTCCACGAAATAGCGCAAGCAGCGCACGCCGAAGGGATCGAACAGGTAGCCGACGGCACTAATGCGGATGATTTGGACGATTACCGGCCGGGCCGTCGTGCTGCTCGCGAGGTCCGCATCGTCAGTCCCTTACTTGATGCCGGCCTGACCAAAGCCGAAGTTCGCGGGTTGTCACGTCGTTTAGCGTTGCCGACCGCCGACAAACCGGCGATGGCCTGCCTAGCATCGCGTTTTCCTTATGGCACGCGCATCACCGAATCCGCGTTGAACGCGGTGGCTGCGGTTGAGACAACACTCAGACAGCATGGCATTGCTTGTTATCGGGTAAGGTTTCATGATACCATTTGTCGCATTGAACTTGGGTCAGAAGCGTTAAAAACGTTTATCGGCTCGGCGGCGTGCGCGGCTGCAGTGAAAGCCGCCAAATCAGCCGGTTTTAACTACGTGACGCTGGACATGGAGGGCTACCGGACCGGCAGTATGAATGAGACCTTGAATGATGAGCAACGTCATGCGGTTTTTGAAGGCAACACGTAGTCCATCGGCCATACGCCTCTGTTACATAGCCATCCGATTGCCGGCGACCAAGCCATTGTATTCGGCACCCCTGGTATGCTAGTGAAATAAGTTGAATTCTTGGCCCGCCAGGCGTTCAATCCGGTCCAACATGCGCACCGCCTGCTCGGCATCAGCAACCCAGCGACTGTCCGGATTCGAAGCAATAAAGTCCTGGTAAACCATCCTCGCATCGTTAATCCGACCCATGGTTTCCAAACAACGGGCTTTGCCTTGAATGGCTTGCCAGTGCAACGGATGATCCGGATGGATATCCAAAAAAAGATCGAACCCCTTCAACGCTTCATCAAGACGTCCCATCACTTCATAGCAGTGCAAACGGCCGAGTTCGGCGCTCGGTGCCAGAGGATGATCGGCATGATCGTTCAATACCCTCTCGTAGCGTTCAAGCGCTTGTTGGAAAGCGCTGTTTTCGTAATGAATCCGGGCAGCCTGTAGTAGTGCTAACGGTGCCGCCGGCGTCCGGCGGTATTTGTCGCTAATCTCATCAAATTGCTCGGCTGTCTGTGCCTGACCAAGATATTCGGAGGCTTGCATGCTGTGGGCTTGTCGGCGTTGCCCGATAAACAGAAAAACCAAAGCCAGCAGCAAGGCGATGGCGACGCTCAACAAAATTGTTTGATGGTCGGCGATAAAGCGGAAAACCGCCGATTGCCATGTCGCCTGAATGTCGCCACCCGGTCTAGCGGATGCCGATTGATGGTTTGAATGCCGTGTTTTCAATGCGTTATGTCTCCTTTTTTAGGTAAATACAAGAATTGTTTTGCGGCCGTGGCGGGTCACGCCAAGGTTAACACACTGTTCAGCGTTTGAAATTGGTTGTAAACCCAGTTTTCACAGTTGGGATCCACCAGCCATTCGTCATCGACAATATACTTGTAATGATACGTTCCCGGGGCCAGCGATAAGGTGGTGCTGTAGATTCCGTTGCGCTTGTTGAACCGCATCCGATTCCGGGTGGTGTTCCAGTCGTTAAACGTGCCGGCTAGATAAACCTTGCAGCCCGGTTTGGCGGACAGTGCGAACTTGACTTTGCGTGCGCGAACAGCAGACGATTGTTTGCGGGGAACCGACGTTTTTTTCATGACGACCCTCCTCATTGATAACTTCCAGACTCCCTAAGGCGGGCTTACGCCCGCAAAGACCGCAGACTACAGACCATGCGTTTTCGTCGCATCTTGCGATGGAAGACCTGAACGCCGAACCTGATCCGGAATATAGCCCCTAGGGCTAAGTTGATTTATAACAGCCATAAAAATATTTGGCAAGTATATAATATTGCGGTTTACAGTCGGCGGTACCATACGTTCATCGATTCGATGGCACCGCTGATGCCGGTATTATTGATGAGGGTCCCGCCAAACCGATAGCCGCCGCGGGCAAACGTGATATTCATCCCGTGGGATACGGCGCGTGCGATCGTGTAGCCGGTAAGAACGCCATGTTGCGGCATGGCCTTATCCATGGCAGCCAGCAGTACCCGCGCCAAGCCTTGACCGCGGAAGGCGGTGGCGGTCGCGAAGTCCGTCATTTCGGCAGCGGATGCACCGCGGTCTATTTCCGCCGACGATGCCGCAACCAAACGATTTTTATCAAAAACACCAAAGTAAACCACATGCGCGGCCATAGTTTTTTGTAAATAATCAGGTTCGGTGATGGGGAAGGGGTACGAGGCAAAGGTGTTGCGATACAGTTCGGCCAATGCCGGAATATCCGCGGGTCGCAATTGCCGCATGATGCGGGGTTCAATATCTGGCGGTAGGGATACCGCTTTATCTTGCGAAATGTTCAACACCGCAGCGGCGGTGGCGGCATCGCCGTCGGTCGCGCGCGTTACATCCGGGTAATATCCTAGAAAGACGGCATCAGTTTGACCGCGGAAATAGCCGGGAATACGGGCTTCCTCACGGTAGCCGCGGTCCAGAAACGCTTCCAATGCCGAAGCGGGGATTTTCGCGAATACTTTACCATAACCATACGTTTCAACCCGCTCCATGACAACCTCATGCAGCTCCGGAAGATCCGCCGGATCCAACTTCATCAGGTAGACCCGGTTGCTGTTGGGACCATGCTGAATGATGGATCCGCCGATATTTTCGATCTTATCGGTCATGCCGGCGTATTGTCTTGCGAATCGTCTTTACGCTCCGGAACGGCAATCTGATCCGCGGATGGCCGGGTTAGCAGGGATACGATCACAAAACTCAAGGCCGACAGTGCCATACCGTAAACAACCGGTGTCAGACCCAATCCGAAAAAGAATTCATCCATACCGATTGACATCAAGGGCCGAAGAATGGGCAGCAATTGGGTTACCCCGCCGCCAACCAGAATGCCGACCAAGGCGCCGGTCGATGTTGATCGACGCCAGAAAAAGGCGCCCA
>PXCX01000252.1 GCA_003565195.1 PVC group bacterium
CGGCCCAACCGCGGGTCTTGGTTTTGGGTGCCGGTGGCGGTACGGATGGATGGCATGCTTACCGGGCGGATGCAGTCGCGATTGACGCAGTAGAGGCATCGGGCGCTTTGTTGCGGGTGGTGGATGACGTGGGCGCCGGGTATCCTCCCGGGGTGCGCCGGATCGAAATGGAACCGCGTACTTTTTTGGCCGCTACCCGTTCGGAACATGACGTGATACAAATAAGTCTTTTCGGAACCGTTGCGCCGTATGCCGATGCGGCACAGGCGATGCGCGAGAATTATTTGTATACGGTCGAAGGTATCCGTTTGATGTTGCGACGGCTGTCGGATCAAGGTGTCCTGGCCATTACGTTGCCGATTGATATTCCGCCGCGCGCTCCGGTGAAATTACTGGCAACATTGTTGGCTGCCGCGGAATATGAGGGGCTAGGCGATGTTGCCGATCGGGTGGCCGCGATACGATCCTGGAATAGTGTGACGATGCTGATCAGGCGGCAGGATTTGACGGCGGCGCAGGTGGAGGCCGTCCGTGATTTCTGCCGGCAACAGGCTTTTGATGCGGTCTGGTATCCGGGCATGCAAACCGATGCCGCCAACCGTGTTAATGTATTGGATCGACCATATTTTCATGAAGCCGCGCGCGCTTTACTGGAGGGCGACCGCGAATCTTATCTGCGCCATTATCCGTTTCATGTTTGGCCGGCAAGCGATGATCAACCGTATTTCGGCCGGTTTTTTCGATGGCGCAGTTTTCCAGGATGGTGGGCAGGCCGCGCGGCCGGTACCGCGCCGTTTCTCGAATGGAGTTATCTGCTGGCTTGGATGCTGGTGGCCGCTGCCCTAATGTTGGCTGTTCCATTGGTTGGATTGCCGTTGCGCCCCCTGATACGGAAGGCAGCTTCCGTAGGCAATGGACGCGGCCACAATATGGCACGCGGCATCTATTTCACGGCGCTCGGACTGGCATTTCTGTTTCTGGAAATCGTGTTTATTCAGAAGTTTGTTTTGTTTCTCGGTCATCCGGTCGTTTCGATGGCTGTGGTGGTCCCGGCGTTTCTGATTTTTGCAGGCATCGGCAGCGGATGGTCGGAATCTTTTCAACATCGATTGGAACATTATGCCGCAAGTCATTGGTTGCCTCGTCCGGTGATGACGGCGGTATTGTTTATGGCTATCATAGCGGGTGTTTATGCCGTGGCGTTGCCCGGATTGTTCCTGTTTGCCGCCGGCTGGCCGATGGTGCTGCGGATTGTGGTCAGTATTGGTCTGATCGGTATTCTAGCCATTTGGATGGGAATCCCTTTCCCGCTTGGATTGAAACGGTTGGGTGAGAATAATCCGGCCTGGATCCCGCTGGCCTGGGGGATTAACGGAATGGCATCGGTGGTCAGTGCGGTCGGCGCCGGATTGCTGGCAATGCATGCCGGATTTCGGATGGTAACCCTGGCAGCGATCCTGTTTTATCTGGTGGCCGCGAGCTTGGAAAAACGATTATAGTCAGATCGAAAAGAGTGCCAAAGCATTGGCACGGGTGAGTTCTGCCAGGCGCTCCGCTGGCTCGTTGCGTGTTTCCGCCAGACACTGCAGGATGGCCGGTAAGAAGAACGGTTGGTTGCGATGTCCGCGGTAGGGTACCGGAGCAAGATAGGGCGTATCGGTTTCGATCAATAATTTTTCGGCAGGTATCGTTTTTGCCGTCTGACGCAAGGCTTTGGCATTGGCGAAAGTTATGATGCCACTTAATCCGATCAAAAAACCCAGGTCAAGGATACCGGCGGCGAATTCGGTGGTTCCGGTGAAACAATGGACTACGCCTGGATGAAACCGGGGATTGTCCGGCAATGCCGAAACATGTTCTTTCAATAAGGCAAGCGTGTCGGTGTCGGCATCACGGCTGTGGATAATGACCGGCAGATGCAAAGCGCGTGCCGCCGCGAGTTGCGTACGCAGTAAAAGGCGTTGATCCGGTGCCGTATCGGCGGCATAATGATAGTCGAGCCCGATCTCACCCAGGGCGCTGATTTGGATGCCGATACTGCGACAGCGGGCGATGCGGTTGCTCCAGTAATGCAGCATTGATTGCGGATCTCGTGCAATTCCGGTGCGCCGCCCGTCAAGCGCCTGATCACGATCCCAGCCGATCGCTGCCCGCACCTTATGCGGAAACAAACGCGCGGCGGTAATGGCATGTCGGTTCAGCGCGGGGCTTCCGCCAACCGCCAGGATATCGGTAACTCTGGCATGGTCAGCCCGCTCGACCAGCGCTGTGATACCGTGTTCGCCTCTCGACGTATCGAAGTGGACATGGGAGTCGAAGAGCATGGCCGATTTTATTTCGCAGTCGTAAACGCTTGCCTTATTTCTTGTCGCTTTTGTCTTTGTTCTCGTCGCTATAGGCTTCTTCGCCGGGTTCGGGAACGGTTTCCACCAGTTTCTTTACGATATCCATCGGAGTTAACCCTTCGGAATCGGCGGCAAAATTGGTATAGACACGATGGCGCAAAACAGGGATTGCCGCGGCGCGGATATCGTTGCAACTGACGTGAATACGACCTTCCAGGACGGCGCGCGCCTTGGCGGCCAAAATCAGGAACTGGCCGGCGCGCGGTCCGGCACCGGTGGAAACATATTCGCGCGCCAGTTCCGGCGCCTCGGGATCCGCCGGCCGCGTAGCGCGCACCAGCCGGATAGTATACTTGATGACGTGTTCTGATACCGGGATTTTCTTGACGACGTCCTGTAACTGCAGTACCTGTTCCTTGTTCAAGACTCTTTGGGGTTCGACAGTTTTACCCACTGTCGTGGAGCCGATAATGATTTCCTCTTCCTCGGCGCTGGGATAGTCGACCCAGATATTGAACATGAAACGGTCCTGCTGCGCTTCAGGCAACGGATAGGTGCCTTCCTGCTCGAGCGGGTTCTGAGTTGCCAGAACGAAAAACGGTGGATCGAGTTTATAGGTGACGTTACCGGTCGTAATACATTTTTCCTGCATGGCTTCGAGCAGTGCCGCCTGGGTTTTGGGCGGGGTGCGGTTGATTTCATCCGCCAGCAACAGGTTGCAGAATAAGGGACCCTTAATAAAACGGAATTCTTTTTCGTTGGTATCCCGGTTGGTTTCCAGAATTTCGGTGCCGGTAATATCGGTTGGCATAAGATCCGGTGTAAACTGAATTCTTTTAAAATCAAGGTCGAGTACCTTGGCAATTGTTGAAACCGTTAAAGTTTTCGCCATCCCGGGCATACCGATCAGCAGCGCGTGTCCGCCGGCGATCATGGACATCAAGATTTGGTCGATCATTTCCAACTGGCCGACAATTATCTCGCCGACTTCTTTCTTGATATTGTCGGTTAAAACACGCATTTGCTTGACCAATTCCAGATCTTGTTGGGAAGCCTGGGGTACCGCGACCGGGGGACGTTTTGGCGGCGGCGGCGAGACCCGCGGTTCATCCGTTGACGGTAGCGGCTCGGCCGCCGCC
>PXCX01000144.1 GCA_003565195.1 PVC group bacterium
ATGATTACCGCCACCCAGGAAGGCGGGTCGCAATTCCTGGAAGCCCTGCACTGGGATTACGCGCTCTGGGGCTTTCTATCCGGTTCCGGACTGTTTGCCGTCCTGTCGACGCTCGGTTTGCCGATCATGTTGATTTTCGGCGCCGTTCTGGGGTTGGCCCAAAGTAATCCCGGCGCCATGTTTTGCACCGTTCTCGGCGCTTTTCTGGGGCGCTTCTACTTCAAACCCAAATATCGCGATATGTGGCTCAAATACATGGTCACGGTCATGGCCGGATTCGGTTGCGGCATGGGAATTACGTCCATGATCGCCATGGCGTTCAATGTAATCGTCAGAATGTTGAGCCCTACCTTATGGTGAAACCTTGAAAAAAAATCGAATTACCTTACGGGCCGTTTTTCTGGGGACAATCGTTTCCGCGTTGTTCGCCTGGTATACGGTGATTACGGAAAATGTGACTCCCGGACAGCGAATTTTGACGGCGACCCAAATCCCGGTGCTTCCCTATCTTCTCCTGATTGCCGGGGTTTTGATCCTGAATCCGGTCTTAAAACGGTTGCGGTTTATCCGTCGTTTATCGACGCCCGAGTTGATGATCATCTTTATCATGACCATGGTATCGAGCGGAATATCCACCTTCGGCATGGCGTCGCAGCTCGTGCCGGCCATTGCCGGCTTGTTTAATCCAAGCTGGAATACGGCGCAGTCCCGGTGGGATCGTCACATCCAACCGTATGTCAACGAAGCCTATTTCGTTTCGGAACCCGGGATTCGCGAACGGTCCCGGCAGGCGCGCGCCGCGGAAGACGCCTGGCGCGAAGCCGACGCCGCGCTACGGGCCGCGCGCATGCTGGACGCCGCCCGGGAATCGTTGCGCGTCCTGGAAAAGGAAACCAA
Source organism: PVC group bacterium (assembly GCA_003565195.1). Lineage (GTDB taxonomy): Bacteria > Verrucomicrobiota > Kiritimatiellia > CAIKKV01 > PXCX01 > PXCX01. Next base: position 898 of record PXCX01000144.1, read on the forward strand.
GGACAACGCCGGGCAATCGGCCGCTGAACGCGTCCAACGGGCGCGCCAGCGGGCCATCGAGCAGGAACGTCTGGCTGCCGCCAGGGAACGCTGGATGGAATATGCCGACGATTTGGATTTGCAAACCGTGTTGACAACCTTTCCGCAAAAAGTCGAAGAATTGCACGCCGATTATGAAGACCGGCGCGCGGCGCTGGGCAAACTCGAACAGCGCGCCTTCGAAAAAGTCGACCAATTTCGCAGGGGATTACCCGAGCCGTTGCGCGCCGTTCCCGGGATTTTGCCGGTGGAGGCAGAACATCGGCAGGTATATGTCGCGCGCTTGCGACGCATGAGCGCCGGGCTGCGCGTGATCGGCGACATCGAAGCGGCGCGCCAGGCGCTGGACGACGAAGGTGTTTCGAACGATCCGTCCGATCCGGTTCGGGCCAAGCTTCAACGAGCCATCGAGCGGCTCGATCCGGTGGTCGAGATCGATGAATTGCTTCAAACCCGCGAAACACTCGTCGCGCGGCGCGCTGATATCGATCCGCGTTTGGTGGATACACGTGAAAACATCGAGACGTTGCGAACCCAACGCCGGATGGCGGATGCGCGGGAGTTCGGCGCCATCGACCGTCAAATCGATCGCGCCGAAACCGAAGCCGAAAGTCTGGAAGAAGAACTCGAGGCCATTGCCGGGGAATTGGCGCAGGTCATCGATCCACAACTGCAATTGGCGCGTGAAATGGACTCCGTGCGCGATGCCTTGTCCGCCGTTAAGGTCCTGCGGGCGGACGGCGCCGATCTCCGAATGCTGGACGCGGAACTCGAAACCGTGCTTTCGACGCTCGAGACGTTGAATATTTCACGGCGTTCATTGCTGCTGGGCGATGTTCCGTGGACGGATTGGGCCGGCCCCCTGGGCCGCTGGATACTTTTAGTTTTGATCGTCTATACCATGTTGATGACCTTCAACGGTTTGATTTTCCGGCAATGGGCGTATCACGAAAAACTCTCGTATCCCTTGGCCGAGTTGCCGCTGACGCTTTGCGGCGCTGACGATGTCGAGCAACGGCGCGTACCGGCGTTATATCGATCCGGTCTGTTCTGGACAGGGGTCGCCGTGTCCGCCTTCGTTCTGGGATGGAATATTCTGGCAACCCGCCAGATCATATCGGGCATCAATCGCATCCCCCTGGTCTCCAATTGGGATCCGTATATTCGCGGCAGTATGTTCAGCGGGTTACAACCGCGGGCGCATCATGAGGTTTTCTTTACCATGATCGGAATTTCGTTCCTGATCCCGGCGCGAATTAGCAAGTCGCTTTGGGGATTTCACGTGTTATACATGGCGTTGTTATTGATGCTGGTCTGGCTCGGACACGGCGTCAACGAGGGGTCGTTTCCGACCAACATGACCATGGTATTGAATTTCCGGACGGCCATCGGCGGCGGAGCGCTGATCGCTTTCTCTGCCATGACGCTATGGACCTGCCGGCGCTACCTGTTTTGCGCCGCTTTTCCCAAGGCCATCCGGGATTTGGAACCCGCGGAGCGAAAAGAATTACGCATTTCATCGACGCTGTTCCTGGTCAGCTCGATTCTGCTGATCGTCTTGTTATCCTACGGCATGGGCGCGCATCCGTTGTTCGCCATTTTCTGTTACATGGTGATCATTATCATTACGATCGGTTTGGTGAGAGTTGTCGCCGAAGGCGGGTTACTGGTTTTTCAGTGCTATTTCGGACCGTTTCATATCATCCGTAGCGCTACCGGCATGCATCGTTCCTGGACCTCCGTCTCCCTGTTCGCGCCCCTGATCGTATTCTATTATGTATTGTTTTTCGATTTGAAAACGTTTATCGCGCCCGCGATGGCCAATGCCTTGAAAATTCGCGACCGCTTGGGCTTGCAGCGCCTGCGCTTCCATGGCGCGGTGTTTCTGGGTATCGGCGCGGCGACCGTGACCGCCTTGGTCACCCATATCATTCTCGCGTATCAACATGGGGCCAACAGCATGCATAATTGGTTTTACAACGCCGGTCCGCGAAGAAGTCTTTTCGGCAGCATTACCGATATGGCCGTCGCCAATCCGGTCGACCAGGCCGGCGGCTTGTATTGGATGCTGGCCGGCATCGCCGTAATGACGGCCTTATTGGCGCTGAGTCGCCGCCGGTCCTGGATGCCGCACCCCATCGGCCTGGTGATGTGGGTTAATCCCGTCATGTGGGCTTTATGGTTCTCGATCTTTATCGGATGGATATTCAAAACGTTCGTCAGCCGTTACGGCGACCACAATACCTACCTGCGGTTCCGCGAATTCTTTATTGGATTGATTGTCGGCGAACTGATCATGTGCCTGTTCGGTGTCGATTTGAACCGGAATTAAGCCCCTGATTAGAAAACAACAAGCATCGTCATGTCGATTCCCGCCTCCCGAAGTTCCACATATAAGAAAGGTTCGCATGACCAGGATTTTTGAAAAACCCCGATGCAAAATGAAAGGCAACAGATTCAAAGCCGGATTCCACTGTCATACCCTGAATTCGGACGGCGGCCTGGATGTCATGAACACGCTGGACCGCTATCGAAAGGCAG
>PXCX01000323.1 GCA_003565195.1 PVC group bacterium
GTGACCGGTCGCCGGGACGCGCAGCGGCAAAAGATTGTCGAGCCCATTCGACGTATCGATGCGTTGCGCATTCGATTGCACCGATGCCAACGGTTGATCAATAAAATCATCCAATCCCAAACCGTTCAGAATCACGGCATCCGCCCGCATCAGGCGTCGCATGTCCGCCGGGGTCAGAACATAGTCATGCGGACAACCGGTTTCCGCGGGCACCAGCAAATCCACCCTGACCGACGGGACATCGGCCACCACTGCGCGGGTCAACAATTGGATCGGATAGGTGGAACAGACTAAATGAATACGCGGTTCGGCCGACGAGGCTGCATACGAAAACGCCAAGCTGAGCGCCGCCAGAAATATTTTAGAAACATTTTTCATAGGTATATTTCTTGATAAAACGGTATATTTCTTGATAAAACGCTATTCAAAAGACGGCATCCGTCGCATTCGTTGCTCCAGGTTTTGACGGTATGTTTCCAGTCTGAATCCCTGGGAGGCAACCCCGCTGGCAACAGCCGCCTCCGCAACGGCGTAAGGGACGTCAACCAATAGACGACGGTCAAACGGTTTGGGGATAACATAGTCCTTGCCAAACACAAGATGTTCACCGGGATACAATCCAGCCAGCGCTTCCGGCACCGGTTGACGCGCCAAGCGAGCCAACGCATGCGCAGCGGCAATTTTCATGGCCATGTTAATGCTGCGCGCGCGCACATCGAGGGCACCCCGGAAAAGAAACGGGAATCCGAGTACATTGTTAACTTGGTTGGGATAATCCGAGCGGCCTGTCGCCATCACATGGGGGGCATCGCCTAGGGCATCGCGCACTGCGTCAGGCGCTATTTCCGGATCGGGATTCGCCATGGCGAATATCCCGGGGAACGGCGCCATGGCACGCACATCGCCAGGCCGCAGACAGTCGGCGACCGAAACGCCGATAAACAAGTCGGCGCCGCTCAATGCCGCGGCACAGGTCCGCGCCGTGGACGGCGCAACCGCCAGCGACCGTTTCCGGTCGCTCAAATCGCTGCGCTCGGTACTGATCACGCCTTTTGAATCGCACAAGACAATCTGCGGTACGCCAGCCGCCTTAAGCATCTCGGCAATCCGGATTCCGGCGGCGCCGGCGCCGTTGATCACGGTATGAAGCGACTCGATTTTCCGGCTTGAAATCAGGCAGAAATTGAGAACACCGGCCAGGGTAATCACGGCCGTTCCCCACTGATCATCATGAAACACCGGAATATCCAGCAAAACATCCAATCGATCTTCAATTTCAAAACAAGCAGGCGCCGCAATATCCTCAAGATTGATCCCGGCATACATGGGGGCCAGCGCGCAAACGGTCTCGATCAACCGTTGCGGATCGGTGGATCCGGCGGCAGCGCCATGGCGGCGACAATTCGTCAGCGGCACCGGCCAGGCATCGACATCGGCGAAGGCTTTGAACAAGACCGCCTTGCCTTCCATCACCGGGATCGAGGCTTCCGCGCCCAGATCACCCAACCCCAAAATTGCGGTGCCATCACTAACGACCGCCACCAGATTCGGTTTGGCGCTATGCTGGTAAAGGGCTTCCGGATGCTCGGCGATATCGCGAACCGGGATCGCAACCCCCGGCGTATAGGCTTTGACCAAATCCTCACGCGTGGCAAGTGGCCGCCGGCAATGCATCCCGACTTTACCACCTTCATGATATTGCCGGACGGCTTGTGGATCAATGCCCATGAGTTAACTCCTGAAAGATTCCAATAACGGATTTTTTTTCGTGCTATTTACGTCGTGATCGCCTATAATATCCCACGTTATTGTATTTGTCGATAAAGTAATGTGAAGGAAACCTTATGTGGGATTATTCTGAGAAAGTCATGGACCATTTCCGTCATCCCCGCAATGTCGGCGTCATTGAGGATGCCTCAGGCGTTGGCGAAGTGGGATCGCTGGCATGTGGTGACGCCTTGAAACTGACCTTCAAGCTGGGTAACGACGATCGCATTGCCGACGCCAAGTTCCAGACATTCGGTTGTGCCAGCGCAATCGCCAGCTCGTCGGCGTTGACGGAAATGATCAAAGGCATGACGGTTGCGGAGGCCGAACGGGTCACTAACCAGGATATCGCGGAGTTTCTGGGTGGATTACCCGAGCAGAAAATGCACTGTTCGGTCATGGGTCGCGAGGCACTGGAACAGGCGATTGCCAATTATCGCGGTGAATCACCTGACAAAAAAATGCTGGCCGGCGAGGTGATATGCAATTGTTTCGGCATCACGGAAGATGAAGTCCGGCGTGCCATTCGCGAAAACTGCTTGACAACAATTGAACAGATCACTCATTATACCAAGGCGGGCGGCGGTTGCCGCCAATGCCATCCGCAACTGGCGCAAATACTGAAAAGCGAGCAGGCCAACGCCTCGCCGGCCACCGGTCCAGTAACTGGCCAAAGCAGCAAGCGGTTGACGAACCTGCAGAAAATCCGGCGCATTGAGGAAGTGATGGAACGCGATATTCGCCCGCAATTACGCAAGGATGGCGGGGACATTGAATTGGTTGACGTTGACGGGAACCGGGTGTTGGTCGCTTTACGTGGAATGTGCGCCAACTGCCAGGTTGCTCCGTTCACGCTGAAGGACGTAGTTGAAGCACGCCTGCGGGAATATGTAACCGACGAACTGGTGGTCGAGGAACAGTCATGAAACCGGTATATTTGGACAACAATGCGACGACCCAACCGGCGTGCGAGGTACTGGATGCGCAGCAACCGTTTTTGACCACTATGTGGGCTAATCCTTCGAGCATGCACGAGTTCGGTGGCCAAGTGCGCCGTTATGTGGAAAAAGCGCGCGAACAGGTAGCGTCGCTTATCGGCGCCGATCCATCCGAAATCATTTTCACGGGATGCGGCACCGAAGGCGATAACACGGCCATTTTGGGCAGCATTGCCGCCGACCAAACATTACGGCACGTGATTACCACACGGGTAGAACATCCGGCCGTTTTGGCGCCCTGCCGTCATTTGGCGCAAAACGGATATTATGTAACCGAATTGGACGTCGATTCGAAGGGCCGACTTGATCAAACCGGATTGACGGAAACCCTACAGGCCGGCGGCAAATCGCTGACTTCGATCATGTGGGCCAACAATGAAACCGGTGTTGTTTTCCCAATCCAGCAAATTGCCGAAAAAGTAAAGCATTTCGGCGGAATCATGCATTGCGACGCTATTCAAGCGGCTGGAAAACTGCCGATCGATGTCCAGCGTGTTCCGGTGGATCTGATGACCTTATCGGGTCATAAACTGCACGCCCCCAAGGGAGTCGGCGCCCTTTACATCCGAAAAGGCGCACGCATCCGGCCACTTCTTATGGGCGGGCACCAGGAAGCCAACCGGCGGGCCGGCACCGAAAATGTTGCCGGC
>PXCX01000240.1 GCA_003565195.1 PVC group bacterium
CAAGCGCACCCGCGTCAGTTCCTACCGGTCGCAGAAGCGCGGCGGGAAGGGCATCATGGGAACCGGCGCCTACGACGACGATTTTGTCCAGCACCTCTTTACCGCCAGCACCCACGATTACATCTTGTTTTTCACAGGAACGGGACGTCTTTACCGCAAAAAAGTCTACGAAATTCCCGAAGGCTCGCGTGCCTCGCTTGGCAAGGCGATGGCGAATCTGCTTGAACTTCGTGAGAATGAACGGATCGCCGCCATGATCAGGGTACGCGAATTCTCCGATGCCCAACACCTGGTCATGGCCACCCAGCGGGGAGTTGTCAAGAAAACCAATCTCAGCGCCTTCCGTAACGCACGACGCGAAGGTATTATCGCCTGCAACATAGACCCGGATGACGAGCTGATCGCGGTTCGCCTAACCGCGGGCGAAGACGATCTGATTCTGGTCACCCGTAACGGAATGAGTATCCGTTTCCCGGAAAGCAATCTGCGTGACATGGGACGGGCCACTCGCGGCGTTCGCGGGATCCGGCTAAAAAACGAAAACGACCAAGTGGTCAGCCTGGAAAAAGTCGATCCCCGCGAAACCCTATTGGTTTGCACCCAAAACGGCTACGGTAAACGTACCGCTTTCGATGAATATCGACGACAGTCGCGCGGCGGCAACGGAATATTCACGATTCGCACCTCGGAACGTAACGGTCCTGTCATCGCCGCGCTTTCCGTCGATGACACCGATGCATTGATGATGATTACCGCCCAGGGAAAAATGATCCGCATGAATATCGCCGATATCCGACCCATCAAACGGGTCACCCAAGGGGTCCGGTTGATCGATCTTTACGAAGGCGATAAACTGGTTTGCGCCACACCGGTCGATCCCGAAAAAGACGAGCAGGACGGCAGCACACCCGAACCTAAAACAGAGATCAGCCCGGCGAATGAGCAGACAACCCCGTGAGCGCCGCACCAAAGTTTTTCGGAAAGTTTTTCGGTAGGATCTGAGAACTCCTCATCCATCATTGTTTTGAATGTGAGGATGTTTTCAATTTGAAGAGATACGAGTGCACGAGTACGGGGGGGACAATAATCACGCCTTTCGCCATACTCGCACACTCCGATCTCCGCGAAGTTACGGATTGGTCGAGGCCTCGTGATTTCGCTACGAAATCAGGTTTTTCAGGGTATCTGAAAACCTTGGCCCCTAACCTTGACAGCCTCAGCCGGCCGAGCGCTTGCTCAACACATTATCAAGCATATACAAGCCCTGCTTGCTGTCACCGATCCGTTCCAAATGCGCCAGCATCTCGGATACATTGGCTTCCTCTTCGACCTGTTCGGTGACAAACCACTGCAGGAAAACGGATGACGCGTGGTCCTTCTCTTGCGCAGCCATCTCGACCAACTCGTGGATCGAAGTCGTAACCAGTTTTTCGTGCTCCAGGGTTCGCGTAAACACATCGGTCAAATTCTTGAATTCCGTCTTGGGTTGATCAATCGCTTCAAGTGTTACCCGATTGCCTCGTTCAAACACATATCTGTAGATTTTCATCGCATGGCCCACTTCCTCCTTGGCCTGCGTGGCAAACCAATGCGTGGCGCCACGCCAGTTCTCGGATTCCGCCCATGCCGACATCGACAGGTACAGATAGGCCGAATACATTTCCTTGTTGATCTGTTCGTTCAACGCTTTTTCGAGTTTTTTACTGAGTATCATCCGTGTCTCCTTCTTCTTTGCGTGCTTATCCGACCGGCAGTTATTCCACCGGCGAAAATTCGTCTTTTCCGACGCCACAATCCGGGCACACCCAGTCTTCCGGCAAATCGGCAAACGCTGTACCGGGAGCGATTCCCCCCTCGGGATCACCCTGTTCAGGATCGTAAACATAACTACACGCATTACACTCGTACTTCATAACAATTATACCTCCTTGTATTGGGTTGGGACGAAACATACGTATCGGTACAACCTTGATTATCGATCAATTCAATTCGGAATAATATCACAAACAAAACGACCATTTCAAGTTAAATTGTTACATCGCAAAAAAAGTCCCGGAGAGGGCTTGACAATCGCGGGATGATCAGGTATAAATAACGCTTCTTTCGTCACGGCTACGGGGGCGTAGCTCAATTGGTTAGAGTCCCAGACTGTCGATCTGGTTGTTGCGGGTTCGAGTCCCGTCGCTCCCGCCAGCTTCTTTAGAATGGACATCCATCCGTAGCACATACTTTGAACGGCGACCAACCCTGCATGGGGTTACCGCAGGTCTGCCGTTGGTTGTGTGAACACCCCCGCGGCGCTGGTTAATTCATCTCAAAAGCGTTATTTCCCGATACAGGTCATTAGCAGCACCCATTCTGGAAAGTCAAGCGATTTTTTGGGGAATGTCCACCAATGATCAATTCTTGACTTACAGTCCTAATCAGGTTATCTTAACGATGCTTTTGAGGAATGATTTGTCGCTGGCAACAGGGATATTATGCCAAGAGTTGGATTGCACTGGATCCCAACCGGGGTACGCGGATGGTGACCCCCATCCAGCACAACGGCGGCAAAGGATGATACGGTGATGCAGGTTTTTTTCAGACAATCGATCGTGCGCTGGATAGCCACGCTGGCGCTGTTGGCGGCAAGCAGCTTGCATGCCGCGAACAGTCCGCTATCCACCGATGTGATTCATCTCGACAATAATCGTTCGATCAAAGGCTTGATCGAAGAAGAAACCGACCGGCACATTGTGATCCGGGTTGGCGGCGGACGGATTCATTTCGATCGATCACGTATTGTATCCATCGAACGCGGTGACCCGCAAGCGCGCGAGCAAAAACTGCGCGATTGGCGTGAGGAACATGCATTGAAACACCCTTCCGTGCCGCCCGATCTACGTCCGCTGGCGGCCGATGCCCGCCGTTTGTTACAGGCCCGCCGGAAACTCGAACGGGTCTCCGTCAAACGACGGCGTCTTATGGAGAAGGAAAATGAGCTTATGCAGGTTACAGACCGGTTGCAACGGGAATCCGCGCAAGCCAATCGAAATCTGGCGGATGCCGATCCCGCCAGGGATACCCGGGAGTACAATCGCCGCGTCGCCGCAGCCAATGAGCTGAACGCCAAGCTGCACGCCATTCATCGTGAACTTGAACAGACGCGTCTATCGATGTCGGAACAACAGAAATCGATGGACGACTATATTCGTCACCTTGATACCGTCCAAAAGGGGTACCGTGATGCGCGACAAACCGCCAACGGCACGGATGAAGACCGCCGGATTTTTTTAGATGTCCTGCAACAGCGTCTTGCCGGACTACAACAGGATTTTCAAAAACACAAGATTGAGACGGAACAGCGCGGATCGGTCTCGGTTATCACGGCACGCATCAACGATCTGCTTGAGGGTCGATTCATCGTCGATACCGGTGCCGGGGTGGTCACGATCAGTGCGGCATTCGCCGAACG
>PXCX01000285.1 GCA_003565195.1 PVC group bacterium
CCGCCCTCCAAAACAAGCTGCATTTCATCTGGCGTTATGTATAGTCCGCCGGCAGCGGCAACGCGACCGACCGGCCCTGGTCGGCGCTACAGGCCACAGCTTCGGTGAATTCCATATATTTCACTCCTTCGGAAAAGGAGGTCAATCGCACCGGGGCCAGTCCGCGAACGGCATCGATAAACTCCTGTTCCACACGCCAGGATCCCTGCTTTTCGGGCGGAATCGCGAGCGGCTGGAGTTCCGTTTCCGCTCGTCGCGCGCCCAGCAACCGGTCGTTGCCGGGATCAAGGACGAGCGTCCCTTCCGACCCGTACAGTCGCGCACCGCTGTCCGGCTCGGCAAACCCCATGATTTCGCTGAACCGGAAATGCGCCTGGGCGCCGCAATCCAGTTCCGCCAGGACATCCACGTGATCGGGTACGCGTACGGCGACTCCCCGTCCCCCGGCATCGATCCGTTGCCGGACACAAACCTTGCGCATGGCGGTTACCCGCCGGGCGTGCCCCACCCAGCGGGCCATGGCTTCGTACCAGATCCCCAGCGACATCGTATTCAATCCGCTGAGATCGATATCCCGCCGCCATGTCATTGCAGCGGAGGCGTCGGCGAACGATCCAGTGATCCCGCGGATATCGACGGCGTACAGGGTTCCCAGATAACCGTCGGCAACCAGCTCGTTGATCATTTGATCGTACCGCAACGTAAACGGCGACGGCACCACCTGGACCGTCAGATGCGGATTGCGACGGCTGACCGTCAGCATCTCGCGCGCTTCGGCGGCGTTCATGGCCATACGGGCTTCCACCAGAACATGTTTGCCGGCTTCGAGCGCCCGACAGGTTATCGCATGGTGGAGATAAGGCCAGGTCCCGATCACCACGGCATCCACTTCCTCGTCGGCAACAACTTCCATCCAGTGTGCGCAGACTCTGGGAATGTCGAATTCTTGAGCAACCTTGCGGCCCGACGCAATCGAACGATTACAGACGCTGACGATCTTTACACCGGGAATTTTCCGCAATCCGGGAATATGTTTGGCGCGGGTATTGTTGCCTGCACCCACGATACCGATACGGATGATTGAGTTCGTGTCCATTGTCGCTTGTCCTTTCTTGTCATTCGGCGTTGATATCGTAAACATAAAGGTTTGCGGCATGCCGGATATACAACCGTCCACCGGCGATGGACGGATGCGTCCAGTACGGACCGCGTCCGCCGCTGGAAACCCGGAACGAACTGATGGGGCGAAAGTTTTCGGGATCCGAATCGACCAGCCCGAGCGTTCCGTTCTCTCCCAACGTATAAAACCAGTCGTCGCCGGCAACGTCATAACCGCCAGTCAAAAAACAACCCAACAATCATGGTCACTAAGGCGGGCTTCGCCCGCAACCCGGAGGTCAAAGATCAGAAGTCACAGGTCAGGCACGCTCCATTTGAATTGACCGGTAGCCATGAAGCGCTCGATCTGTTCAACACTTTGCCGGCTCTTGCGTTCAACCGATTCGACCGTATTGAATGCGTTGTGCGGCGTACAGATCACGTTGGACCGCTGTCGCAAGGCGTGCAATGTGCTCCATCCCGGAGCGTCATGCGGTCGACCGGCCCGCAAGGCTGCCGCCAGGCCGACCTCGTTCTCATACACATCCATGGCTACGCCGGCCAGGATACCTTCATCCAGCGCCCAAGCCAAATCGTCCGCCGGCGCCAGCTCGCCGCGCGCCACGTTCACGAAAACTGCACCCGGCTTCACCTGCCGCCAGCGATCCCGACAGAAATAGCCGTGATTATCAGCGTTCAGACTCATGGCACACACGATCGCATCCGCTCGGGCCAATCCTTCCTCGTTGGAGACATACGTCACGTCCTCGTGCCGAGGCGAGATATCCACGCCCAGCACGGTCATACTCAAACCGGTTCCTATCCGCGTTACGGCATGGCCGATATTGCCGACACCAACGACCAGCAGCGTTTTGCCTTCGCATTCGGTTCCGGTTAAACCATCCCGGCAGAACCGATCGAACCATTGGGTCTGCAACGCCAGCTTGCGCCACAACGCCATCCACAATGTCATCGCCTGTTCGGCCACCGCCCGATGGCAATAAAGCGGCAAATATCCTGCGGGTATGGGCCGTACGCAAGCTCCGATATAGCGCGCCACATGATCGTAACCCGTACTGCGGGTCAGAATGCCGCCGAGACGATCGGACCATTCTCGAGGAATTGCCGATTGCGTACGAATACTGATGACACGCGCCGGCGGACTTTCATGATCCGTTTCGCCGATCGCCCGAAAATCATATCCGGCCCTGATACTGTGCGGTAACAGACACCGCAATTGTTCGGCCTCTTCTTCGAATGCTTCGTAAAAAAACACGTCCAACATGATCGTCCTTATTGCGTTTGCGGGATATGAAATCATAATTCGCGGAATAATTCCATTTTTTAATTCCGGTACGCTGACGGTCCATTCACCGACATTCATGGTTCGAGACATCATCACAATTATCGCAAAGGCAGCAGGCAAGTGTGACAGCAATTCTCATTTTGGCGTCGAATTCCCCGGGAGCGCGGGCGTCTCGCCCGCATTCCTGCGGAAAACATGCTATTTTGGCGGGCGGGACACCCGCGCTTCCGGTGCGCGAACCAACTCGTACAGCCAAAATGAGAATTGCTGGGTGGACATTCGGTGGAATTGACAATTCGCCGTGATTTCAGGTAAAATTGATGCTTTTGAACGAGTAGTCCACAGGTTGACGGGAGCATTGCATGCAGGATCATAACGCACAGGCCATCATGGCCGAAATATCAGCGGCGCGCGAACAAATTGCAAACGAGTTACGCAAGGTAATCGTCGGCCAGGAAGACGCTGTCGAGCAGATTCTGATCACGTTGTTCGCCGGTGGACACGTGTTGTTGATCGGGGTTCCCGGTCTGGGCAAGACCCTGTTGGTTAAGAGTATCGCCCGGATTTTCTCGCTGGACTTCAAACGCATTCAGTTCACGCCCGATCTGATGCCGGCGGATGTTTTCGGGACCGAGGTAGCCGACGAGGATCCGGCCACCGGGCGGCGGACTTTCCGGTTCATTCGCGGGCCGATTTTCGCCAATATATTGCTGGCCGACGAGATCAACCGCACACCACCGAAAACCCAGGCGGCGTTACTGGAAGCGATGGAGGAACGGCACGTTACCATCAGCGGTTCGACGCATGCCCTGGATTTACCTTTTTTCGTGCTTGCGACCCAGAATCCGATCGAACTCGAGGGCACCTACGCCCTGCCGGAGGCGCAGTTGGACCGGTTCCTGCTCAATGTCGAACTCGATTATTTGCGACCGGCGGACGAGGCACGAATGGTTACGGCCACGACTGCGCCGGCCGTGGCCGACCTTGAGCCGGTACTGGCCGGTCCGCGGGTCCTCGAATGGCAGCGCTGGGTGCGCGAGGTACCGGCG
>PXCX01000005.1 GCA_003565195.1 PVC group bacterium
ATGTTCCTGGGTGTCGCACATGCTGGCATGGTCAATTCCTTTCTTTTGCTTAAGTTGTTGAACACTAGCATGTTGCGACACTCTTTGTCAAGCTGAAAAACGGATTGTACTTACTGAACTCCGAACTCTGAACACGCCTGTCCGAAAATATCTTTTCGGACAGGCTCTAATTACCAACATTCCATAATTCCAGTATTCCAACATTCCGCATCCCTATGGGATGCTACTGTCGATAAATGATTTTGTAATTCTTCGCTCTCCCGAACCAGGCTGAGGTTTGACGAATAAGGTTGTCGAATAGGTTTGAAATATCGTCCGGTGCCTGATATGATGTTTGAAAGCAACCGATCCGCCTTCGCCAAGCCTATGGCGAGACGGGGCGAAGCGAAGGTTACCCTTGGAAGATTCTGGAGTTTGATAATGGCGTTAACCCTGGTGGTACTGGCGGCGGGTATGGGGAGCCGATACGGTGGCCTGAAACAGATTGATCCGGTAGGCGACCATGCAGAATTGATTATCGATTACTCTATTTTCGATGCGATTCGTGCCGGATTCGATCGTTGTGTGTTCGTGATCCGATCTGAAATAGAAACCGAATTCCGTACCGTCATCGGTCGCCGGCTTGAGCATCGGATCGACGTGGATTATATTCATCAGGCATTGACTACCGGCTTGCCGTCCGGGTTCAGCCTGCCGCCGGATCGGACAAAGCCCTTGGGAACGGCGCAGGCTGTGCTTGCCTGCCGGCACGTGGTTAACGAACCGTTTGCGGTAATCAATGCCGACGATTTTTACGGCGCCGATGCGTTCCGCCAATTGGCGGGTTTTCTTAACGGTCAACCCTGCGACCGCACCGACTATGCGATGGTTGCCTATCGGTTGCGGAACACGCTTTCGGAACACGGCACGGTTGCCCGCGGTATTTGTTCGGTGACCGCGGATAATTGGTTGCAAGCGGTGACCGAGCATACGGCGATTGCATCATCCGCGGACGGCATCCATGCGCACGATGAAGACGGTCAGCGCCATTGGCTGGATGGCGAAGGACTGGTCTCGATGAATTGCTGGGGGTTTACGCAGTCGTTATTCCCGTATCTGGCTGCGGAATTCCCGCGATTCCTGGATAGTTTAGCGCGGCAGCCAAGCGCCGAATTCTTTTTGCCGACGGTGGTGAATACGTTACTACAACGCAACCTTTGCCGGGTACGGGTTTTGCCGACGGATACCTCATGGTTTGGCGTAACCTATCCCGAGGATAAACCGAGTGTTCGCCAACGGATTCGCGCCATGACGGCCGGCGGCCAATATGGCGCGCCATTATGGGGAAAGGCTTGAATTATTGTCCTTGAACGACCGGGAAACGACCCAATACGGAACCGGACCGGACGCGCTGGCGGCGCTGCCGGCCGGTATCCGGATACGGACCGTTCGTTGGCTGGCTTTGGCTTTGGCGGTCGGTGGCCTGATTCTGTTGCATTGGTCAGCCCGTCATCGTGAGCTGCCGTATATCAGCGCCGCCGATTTAACGCCCTCGATGCAATTTGCCCCGGTCCGGGCACGCGGTATTCTGGCTGAGCTTCCCCGGATTCACCGGCGGGATGGCGAGGTGACGGTCGTCGCATTCGGGCTTCGGCAAAACGGCGATCTGATTCATGCCGTTGCGTTTGGCGAAACGGCGCGGGTTTTGGCGCATCACGACGTACTGGCCGAACCGGGCAGCCATCTTGAGATAACCGGCGTTGTCCAATTCTCGCCGCGTTATGGTCCCCAAATCCAGCTTCGGTTAGCTGAACATGTTGAGCTGATGGAACCGGCGGCGCAGGAACGGTCGCCGTGACCTCCGGCATCTTGTTTCTGGCGATCCTGGGTGTAATTCTGGCCGCCACGACGTTCAGCGCCATGGTCTCATGGGTGCCAGGCTTTCATATCTACAATTTGATGGGATTTTTGGTCCTGACACTTTTGCGTCTCGAGACCGCCGGTATCGTGGTGGCGCCCGAATTCATTCTGTGCGGCGCCGTTGCGATGATCGTCGCTTTCGCCGTGATCAATTCACTGCCGGCGATTTTGCTTAGCGCCCCCGATGAGAGCGCGGTGTTTACGGTTCTGCCCGGTCAACAGTATTTGATGGGCGGCCGCGGTTGGGAAGCCGTCATGCTGACGGCGACCGGCAGTTTGGGTGCCGTGGCGTTGCTGGCGCCGGCGGCGTTATGGGTGTTGCCGGCTCATCTGCCGCGTTGGCATCGCATTCTGCAACCGCATGCGCACTGGGTGTTATGGGTTGTCATGGTTTTTATGTTGATGTCGGAATGGCCCCGCGGCGGCACTCGTGGACCGGGTGGCTGGCGTCGGTTGCGAGAGGGTTGGAATTCGACCGGCGCCGGTTTATTGAGCTTTGGGCTAGCCGGTATTTTCGGGTTCATTCTTTTGTATCGCGCCCCGGTTGCGGCTGAACGCGCTTTTCAGAACCTGATGCCGGCTTTCGTGGGCTTGTTTGCGGCGCCTGGATTGTTGGTCAATATTCTGGCCGCCCGGCCGCCTCCGCGGCAAAATATTCCGCTCCATTTGAATGTCACAAAGGCTATCTTGCTCAAAGGTGTTTTGAGCGGCGGCCTGGGGGGCGGTCTGGCGGCTTACTTTCCGGGGATCACCGGCGGGGTAGGTGGATTTCTGGCCGGTCACGCGGGCGCGCAGCGCGATGAACGGGTTTTTTTGATTTCGCAGGGCGCCTCGAAAACGGTTTATTACGCCGGTGCCCTGCTGCTGTTCGTGGTTCCCGGCGTGAATCTTACCCGTAGCGGCGCTTGGTTAATACGCGGTTTTGGCGATCCGCTGCCGCCTAACGATGTTGCCCTGGTAACGGCGACCATGCTGTTGTCGGTTACGCTGGCCTTCGTGTTGACCGACGGTCTGGCGCGCCTGATCGTGCCCCGTCTGCATCGGCTCGATTATCGACGGCTGTCCCTGGCTGCCCTGGCACTGATGATCTTGATGGTGGCGGCCATGACCGGCGGCGGCGGACTATTGGTTATGATCACCGGAACCGGGATCGGTCTGATTCCGGTTTTACACGGTGCGCGCAGGATGAACTGTCTGGCGGTTTTGTTACTGCCGCTGGCATGCAATATGTCCGGTTTCGGGCCACGTATCGCCGCGTTGCTGGGGTTGGTTTGAACGGGTGAACTTACCCTGTTTTTTGTGTTTTACGGAAAGCGTTGCGAATACGCGACATACATTGTTTTCAGCCCTCGCATTCCACTATACGGGAATGATTTTCGGAGAAACGACAAAATCATTTTATGACAGAATCATTTCGGAGATGAATTTAGTGTTGACGATCTTGACCCTTTAGGTCGAACGAACCCGAAAACCAACCATTCCTTCATTATTTTGTCGATAAATGATTTTGTCATTCTTCGGTCTCCCGAACCAGGCTGAGGTTTGAGGAATAG
>PXCX01000085.1 GCA_003565195.1 PVC group bacterium
AAGCGGGAGAAATAATCTGGAGTTACAAAATAATGCGTGAAGACGGGGGCGGCCAGAGCGAAGAGGAACGAATGCTGCGCCCTACGCAATATCTGCCGCCCGGCATCGCATTTGACGGCGAACATGAATTCACGTTTATGCCCGACGGAAGCCTGGAGGACGGCGTCCAACAGCGGAGCATTTATATTGAGGATGAAGCCGGGCACCAGATCGAGTTTCGCATCAACGGGTTGACCGGCATGGTACGGATCATTGAACCCGGCGTATGATGAACGCCCGACGGATGAGATACGGCTGCCGGAACGGACGCGTTTGCATCCGGGGAAACCGACGCAGTTGCGTTGCGGCAGGGACAGGTCATGAGGATCAAACGAGACAATCAGAGGTTTGCGCGATATTGCCAACGGTACGCCGCGTCGCCCGTTGCGGTTCGCAAGGCCGGCTTCAACCTGATCGAGATCGCGCTCGCAATTTTTGTGTTGTCCCTCGGGCTGCTGGCGATTTTCGGCCTCTTCCCGCATGGATTGGGCATGGCGGATATCGCGCGTCAGGAAACCCAAAGCGGAATGTTTGCCGAAAGTGTGTTTGGCGCCTTGGGTGCATTGCATGCGTCGCAAGATACTTGGAACCCTGGCGGCTTGGAGTTCGAGCTGGATGAGATTAAGGCGGCTGGCGGCGGCGCCCATGTGATCCGCAACACCACGGAACGGCAGGAAGTTCGTTTCCCGGCGCATACCGATCCGCGCCATCAGACATATGTTCGATACACGCTTAATCTTGGAGCGTTGGCTGGTAATGATCAAATCGGCACCGCTGAGCTGCGGGTCCGGCCTGGACGGCGAGGAGAGCTCGAGCATATCTATTACACGGAATTTTATCCATTCAAGGATGTCGTGCCATGAAACGCACTCCATCCGGCAACAAATCAATCTCCGCTTGGAAGCGGCGTGACGGTTTTTCCGTCATTGAATTACTGGTGGCGATGGTGTTGCTGTTGATCATCACGGCCGTCTTCGGCCGTTTTTTCCAGCGCAGTACGCAATCCTGGGAGGGAGGCATGCGCACGGTGGAAACGATGATTTCCGGTCGTTCCGCGATGAATCTTATCGTGCGTGATGTCCAACGAGCCATTGCCGATCAGGTGCTGGTCGATGAAATCATTAATGATGGTTTCGGCGCGTTTCAAATTTCATCAGGCCGGAACGAAATGCGTCTCATAATCATGCCGTCACGGGAACCGTACCGCGCCCACCGCGTGCGGTATCATTTGCAGGGAAATACTTTGATTCGGGAAACGGCGGACGACGGTGGAATCGATCTGATTGAGAACGTCGAAGAAGTGGTGTTCGGCACCTTGGGCGCATTCACGGGAAATTACCGTTTGCCGGAAGCGGTATCAATTAAACTACGTCTCAGCAGCCGTTATGATGATGATCCGGCACGGGACCAGGAGTTCGTCGCCCACGTGTATCCCGCGCATCATCGCCGTTATCCGGATACGGGAGAGGTGGAGTAGTATCTTAATCGGGACCTGTGAGTGAAATGATTTGTCAAACACATAGCTTCAGTCGACCTCATGAGGCCGGGGTGTCGGCGCGGATTCTTCCCGTCGATCCCTGTCGATCCCCGTCGACGTTTGTCGATGAACCATGGCGAAACCATGCCGCCGGCAACCGTGGCGATGGCTCGTCCCGGCGCGGCGTCGCCTTGATTATCGTCCTGGGGATGCTGGCGTTACTGATGATTCTCGGCGTTGCCTTCTCCATTACCATGCGGACCGAACGTATGTCGGCCAACTATTACGTTCACCAGATACGGGCCGATCATTTAAGTCGGGTTTCCCTGGCGAGGGCCGTTGACCGGCTGGGCCGGGATTTGGAAGGCAGCATCTATCCGGATTGGGCGAACGACATCCTTGCCTCCCGCGGAGGAGGTACCTCGGACGGGTTTCTGTCGACCGAAGTACGCCGGCATTTGCCCGATTACAATTGGGACCAGCTCTCCGCACTGGTCGATGACAACGTTGAATGGGTGGCAGCGCCCGAAGGCATCGGACGGTACGCTTACCTGGTGATCAATACCAGTGGCTTGCTTGACGCGAATTATGCCGGCGGCGGAAACCGTCATTATGGGGTGGATGCCTCGGAAATCGTTCTCAATGCCGACGCCTCGTTCTCTTCGGCGCGCGACCGGCATCGACGATTTGAATCGTTGTCCGAACTTACAGATGCCTGGAGATCGCCGGCGACCATGAATATCCGCCCGCCCGTTCCCCTGGGGCGCCTGACGGAGGACGGCGAAGCGGCCCATGATCAAATCTTGGTCACGGTGTCGGCTGGGGAATTGCTCGCGCGAAGAGATGATATTATTGAGGCTTTTGAAAGAAGCGGGTTGAGCGGGAATCCCATGGATAATATCGGTATGTCGCCTGCGGAAATCGCCTTTTATAATCTGATCGATTATGTTGACGGCGATGGTATTCCCGCGAATCTTGCGGGGACAATTAATCCGGAAGATATTGACTATCGCATCCCGAGCGTGGAGGCCAACCCCATGTTCAACGAGTTTTTTATAGAGTATACCCTTGATGTCGAACAGGTCGGGGAGGATCAGTGGAGGTACGATGCGCAGGGAATGATTCGGTTTGAGTTGGCTTGGCTGTTTCCCGCGGAACTCTACGAAGGCCCGTACCGCTTTCATTATCATGTCAGTTTTGAAAGCGATGTATCCGGCAATGCCTTTGCCTACGAAACGCTCTCGGGGGAATACGGCTACAACCCGTTGCCGTCCCCGCCCGAGTATTATGAGATCGAAGTGGAGATGTATCCGCCGACCGCGGAGACCGTGGATGCACTACCGGGAGCGTTCGAAGTGGATGCCACAATTACGACGTGGGTGAAAAATTCCGCCGGCATTGTCGTGGACACCAACATGCCGCTGACCGTCACGCTGCCGTTCAATATTGCGAGCACACCCGCGGAACCGGTGACCACATACCGGGGCATGGAATGCATTGAGCCGCGTTTGAATTATTTCGAAAGAGTTGCCGGCTTTGATAACTGGGTGGAGACAAGCGGGGAAGGCGGGGATACCATCGGTTCCCTCAACCATTGGACCTCCGTTCACAACGACGAGCACGTGGAAAGCGACGGCCTCTCTCCGTTTTATGTGGCGAACCGGCCGTTGCATACCGTCGGCGAGTTGGGATTCCTTTTCCATGGCACGCCGTGGCAAACGATTCGTTTGTACCGGCATCTTGATGGGGATTATCTCATTGAGCTGCAGCATGATGTGCTGGATTATTTCACCATTCATGACGGCGGCTGGAAACAAGGGCTTGTGAATCCCAATACGGAAATCCGGTCGGTGTTGGAGGATGCACTGATCGGAATGCCCTATGCGGCGAATCCCGATGCCTCCTCTCCCGTGTTGACCCAGGCGCAGGCC
>PXCX01000231.1 GCA_003565195.1 PVC group bacterium
AACTTGACAGAGAGGATGAAACGGACGAGGAATGGCGGGAACTCGAAGAGGCCGCCGCGCAGATCGATCTCTCCCCCAGACTAACCCAGCGCAGCCGCGTCCTCAGCGACTGGTTCGGTGTGCTTGAAGGCGGTTCGGGCAACCCCGACTACCGCTTCCACCGCGCGGTTGCCGTGAATGTGGGCGACAGCGGCAGGGGACATGCTCATCTGGACACACTCGACCTGCGTATCTGGGCGCTCGGCGAGAACATGGTCGGTGATATGGGACAGCGCCAGGGATATGGCCGCCCGCGCCACAACGCCACCCACAGTCACAACCTTGTGGAAGTGGACGGCGACGGCTCCTGGTGGACCGGAAACCCCGGACGCTGGGACGGCCACGCCTGGGTGCGGAATCTTTTCGATGCTCCCGGCGCGCATTACATGTTTGCCGAAGCGACACCGCCGGAAAACCATCCGAACGTCAACCTCCATCGCCGCCATGTCGCATTGATTGATGTGCATGAGGGCGAGCCTTCCCAACAGGAGGAAAATCCGCACGAGGATGAGGATGTCGTTCTGCCAGCCTCTTATGTGGTGGATTTTGTGCGAGTCAGCGGCGGCAACCGCCACACCTACTGCTTCCTCGGCTCGATCGACGATAACCACAACGCCGATGGCGGCTTTGAAGTGAATGTCGTCAACCGGGAAATTGTGACCCCTGCCGATGATACCCCCGAAGGCCAGTACCTCCGCGGCTATCGCTGGGCGCGTTTCGCCGAGGAGCATTTCGGCGATCCGGTCAAGGACCTGGACCGGGAGTGGGCGGCCGATCCCGCCGAAGACACTTTGGTAGCAACCTGGCGGCGCAGCGAATCCAGAGGTATCGGCCCCGGCGGCCGCAAGCATGTGCGCCTGCACCTCTTCAACGTCGGTGACCATCGGATCCTCCACGGCATCAACACCGATATCAACGGCGGGAACCGCCTCAATCCCGATGTCCGGCACTACGCCGGCCGACTGCTCTACGCCCAGAAGGACAGCGACACACCGCTCGAATCGGTCTATGTCGCGCTGATGGAGCCGTTCGAGGGCGAAGCACACATCGCGGAACGGAGGTTGCTGGATATCTCCGAAAACGAAGACGACGCCTTGCGCGCTGCCGCGGTCGAGGTCAAGACGGTCAACGGCCATACAGACCTGATCTTCAACGACGGTCGGCCGGACATAGCCCGCCAGGTTGAGTCGCCGCTCGGCGGCGATCCTGTGCGGATCCAGGGCGAGTACGTTTACCTCTCCTACGATGACGCGGGTTTGCGCCAGGCGACCCTCACCGGCGGCGAACATCTGGTTGCGCCGGGGATCGAACTGCATCTGTCCGCTCCGGAATACCGCGGCACCGTCCGCCAGGTCGATTATCTCGATCGAGTGGCGGTGGTCGACGGTCTGCCCGCCGAGCCGGAACTGGCGGGACTCTTCTTCGAGATCAGTCACGAAGGATTCAATACCTCTTTCGAGGTCGAGGACATTGGTCAGGATGCGGACGGTAACACGACGCTACATCTGCGCAAGAGCATCGAGATGATGCTTGCCACCATCACCGAGGCCGATTACGAAGCCGGTACGGTGACCGCGAACGTGGCGATGCGTCAACTGCCCGGTCGCGACAGAAATCTCGTGGCGACTAACGAAGATTTCGATAACCGCCGTCGCATCGACTTTAGCGGCGGGGACCGTCATGAAGGCTTTGCCTTCCAGTTCACCGATGATCGAGCCATCACCCGCGAGGAGTTCCCGGTCGGCGGCAAGATCTCGATCTTTGCCTTTGGGGAAGGCGATGAAGTCTCGCTCCGCACCGGCGCCTCCCTGCGTCGCATGGATGACGGTCTCTGGCAGGTGTACGCCAACGCGCCCTTCACGGTGACGCTTGAAAACGCCGAATTGGAATGGTCGCTCGATGGTGAGTCCTGGCAGGCGGTACCTGCCGGCGCCGAAATCGGCCCGGGACATGGTCAGCCGCGGGAGTTCATCTTGCGGGCGAGGTGAGTGATGTTCAAAGAATCGCATATTAGACAAGGAGAAACCAGATGAAGAAAACGAATCTTGGTACGCGGATTCTTGCGACGTTGGCCCTCACCCTTATCGCCTGTGAGGGATCGCAGGCCGGATGGCCGGAGAATCTTCCGCCGGAGGTTCCGGATTACGCAGGGGTCACGGCGGACAACTTCTGGGAGAAACATTATTCGGGGGAGAATCCCCACGGCGGTTATGTCATGCCGGAGATCAAGGTGGAAGACGCAGTTGTCGTCGACGGGAAGGACGGGCGTGACGAGAACCCCGGTACGCTAGTGTCCCCCTTCCGCACCATCGCTCGAGGATTGGAGGCGCTCAAGCCCGGCGGTATGCTGGTTATCCGCGAAGGTGAATATATCCTTCGTGAGCCTCTCCAGGTCACCGCCGATCACGCCGGCACGCCGGAGGAGCCGACGGTGATCACCGGACACCCGGAGGAATCGGTGACGATCACCGCGGCCGAACCGGTTGCCGGCTGGCAGAAACTTGACGGGCATGACGAGATCTGGATGCTCCCGCTTGCCGATGAGGACAGCGAAGAGAACTGGGCGATGCTGTTTGTCGACGGCGCGATTCTTCCGACCGTCGGGCAGGCCGAGTATCTCGCAACTGGCAACCGTCCCGCCTTGAGGCAGGGAACCGCGGCGCTCGAGGAGGCGCCCTTCATCCCCGAACCCGGCGCCTGGGGCATCCGTGACGGGGTCGTCTATCTCCGGCCCGCGGATGGCAAGACCCCGGCGGATTTGAAGATCGAGGCCGCCCGCCACGGTACGTTCAGTCTCCTTGAGATCGCCGGCGCCGACAACATCATCATCAACCGCCTGCGTTTCGAGCGTGGCAGTACCCTGATCAGGAATCAGATTAACAACCGGCTCGTGATCCGCCACTGCATACTCCGGCAGGCAAGGGTTGGCGTCTCCGGTAGCGGTCGCAGAGTTGAACCGCTGCATCTGGATTATAATCTGATGGAAAGCAACGGCTACTACCGAGGGAGGAACATATACAACCTGACGCCTATGAATATCCGGTATTGTCTCTTCCGGGATATGCCGCCGCAGGGGGACGCGATCACGGTGTATACAAGTACGCCGGATCAGTTCCACAATGTGCATATCGATGGATGCACCTTCCTTCACACCGGCGCCGGGCTTTATCTCGTCTCGGGAACCTCGAGCGTTCGGAATTGTGTTGCCTTCAGTAGCCGTTTCGTGTCTTCGAGCGGAAGCGGCAATGTCATCGAGAATAATTTCGTTGTCTTCGATCCGCGGGATATCGACGAGGCGGATTCGCCGCGACGCAATATCGGAATCCGCATGTACGCCAATAAAAGTTCAGTGAAAGGGAATGTCTTTATTGGATTTCGCCGCGGCATGCTGGTGCGGCAGAGAAGCGAGGAAACCGAATCACACATCCATGGCAACCGGTTCTACGGTTATAATCATTACGGCTTGTTCCTTTTCCCGAATAACCTGGATCGACTGGTGTTCAAGAACAATCTTTTCGCGCCTATCGAAGACGGGGTGCCTGTCGCACATCTCCGGAATGTCGAGGATCCGCACGATCTTCGCGCGTTCGAAGGACGCGTCGGCGGGGAGGACAACCTCTACGTGCCGGGCGCGGAGGCGCCGCCTATCCCCAGGGTGATTCGTGAAGCGATGAAGGGTCAGTAAAGCGCCTGTCCCGAACTGGACAGGCTGTCAAAAGCCGAAAATTTATGATGGAACGACCAATAACCAAAGGAAAAATCGTATGAGAATATTGTATGTGTTCGCGCTGTGCTTCCTGTCCGCCGTGTCCACGTTCGCGCGTCCCACCGTTACGGTCGGCGCGAAAGGTGAGGATGGTCGGCCGGGATTGGTCACCGTCGAAACTGCGTACTATAAGATTGCATTTGACCGTGTGGCGCAGGGTAGCGCGGTGACCGCGCACCGGAAACCATGGGATATCGACATCCGCGCCGAGGATTTTTATGGGGCGGCTTTGCCGCTTTTCAATCCGTTTATACTGCAAGGCGATCCGGATCCGAAAACCGGTCTGGTTCATCCCGAGGCGTGGGGGCAGTCAAACCCGGCTCAGTCAAGGCAAAATCTGGTGTATGCCGACTACGAGATTCTTGAGCACACGGACAATGAACTGGTCATTGAGTTTAGCTGGCAAAAACGCAGTCGTGGCGCGCCGGCATGGCAGGACAAAATCATTCGGCGCAAGCGACTGCACTTTCATGATGATTCTCCGGTAATCAGAGTCGAGTTTGAACTGGAAAATACGGACGACACGTCCCATCCGGTGGTTGCTGTCTTCGCGAATGCCGTCGCGTTTCCGGGCGTGAATGTCACCACAACCGCCATGCTCAGTGACGGCTTGTTTCGTGGCTTGGACGCGCACGGGGCGAGAAGGAGTTCCAATATAGAGCTTCCCGACATCGCGGGTCAATTTATCGGCGGGGTTGCGGAAACGGGATTCGGGGTCGGCTATTCCTATGACTGGGCGGATCTCGATGCCTTCAAAATGGATAACTACAAGCAACCGGGCGCCGGCTACCTCGCATTCATGGGGCGCCGAACGATCCAGCCCGGGGAAACGATTGTATATCCGTGCACCTTTATGACCTTCAGGGACCTTCCTGTTCTTGAGGGGATGACCGACGACCTTGCCGGGGGTCTGAATCTGGAGCAGGCGTCCGACGCGCCGTCATCACTGACCGTTTCCCTTGTCAGCGGATCTCCACGGCAGGTGAGCGCATCCATCACTTGTAGGCGGCTTGAAGACGACCGCGTGATTCTTGATGAAACGAAATCCATCGAACTTGCGGTGGCTGAGACGAAACATCTCGATTTGTCCCCGAACTTCGCGGAAGACGGGATGTATGTGATCAACGTCATTGTCGATGACGGATCGGGTACGGTTCTGAAGATGGAGCGCGGGGTTCCGGTCGGTGAGACAAGCATGGTGTGGACACCGACACCGCCCTCCGGAGAAAAACGAGGGGAACCGGATGCTTCAAAAGCATTTGCCCGCAGAGGGATGGACAAAGACGATCGCAACCAGGCCATCGAAGGATTTGTCAGGCACGCTGAGGGCATCAGAAAACAAGCCGAGAGGCAACGGCCGGAAGTAATCATTACACAGTCGCGGGAAGATGCGGTCTATGAAATCGGCGACACGGTTCGTTTCACCATTTCCCTGGCGTACGATGACGGAGAACCGATACAGGAAGAAGGAACCTTGATTGTAAATCTTACCACCGAGGGCTGGGAGAGACTGGTCGAGGACGAAAGGGTTCAGATAGGGAAAGATCCGGTGGTTGTGGAGTATGAAGTCGCGGAACCGGGTTTTATCCACCTGACCACGACCCTTCGCGACTGGGACGGCGAGCGGGCGTTTACAAGAAATTTATCCGTGGCCGCCGCCGAGCCGTATGAGATTCAACCGGCGGTGACGATGCCGGACGATTTTGACGAATTCTGGGAGAAGGGACGGCGTCGGCTGGGTGATATTCCGCTCGATTACCAAAAGGAGCGGGTTGACCTGTACAGCGATCAGAATCATGACATGTACAAGATCAGTTTCGCCAACATCAACGACACCCGTATTTATGGATACCTGCTGATACCGAGAGACGGACAGGAAGAATATCCGGCGTTGATCAGCGTGGCCCCTGCCGGCAGAAACCGGCCCACCCCGGCATTCATGGACCGGTTGAACAACATCAGCACCGATCAGGCGATCTGTCTCTATATGAGTGTATACGACCATGATCTGGGACGCTCCCCGGCATATTACAGGGATTATGAGTCCAAGGACGGGACGCCTTCCACCGCCACGGAGGATCCCGAAGCGTATTTTCTCCGCCGCGCCATTCTCGGCATCGACCGTGCCATCAGCTGGCTGGCCGAACGACCGGATGTTGATTCCAGCCGCATGGTGTTCAGCGGCGGCAGTCAGGGCGGGGGGATGGGCCTGATCCTTGCCGGACTGAACCAGAACATCACGGCTGTCGCTGCCGGTATTCCCGCGCTCTGCGATCATCTGGCTTTCCTCGACGGCAGACTGCCCGCGTGGCCGGGGATTCTCGGCAATAGAGAGCGGCGGGGTATGACCGATGAGCATATCGAAGCGCTGAAGAAGATGCTACCCTACTTTGATGCGGTCAATTTTGCCCGTAGAATACAGGCGCCGGTCTTCATCTCGGCGGGATTTCTCGACACGGTTTGTCCGCCAAGCGGCGCCTATGCCGCGTACAATGTGATTACCGCGCCCAAGAAGATTGTGGGCGACCCCGGCGAGGCACACAATGTATCTCAGGAGACAAATGCGCTTAAGCTACCGTGGTTGCGGGATAAACTCGGGATCGGGCCCGTCCCCGCTCCCGAAAAACCGTGGGAATAATCAGCAGGCGGGATCGTAAACGTTCGGCAAAGGAGTAAATCTGTGAAAAGCCTCATCGTGTCCATGTTTGTGCTGGCATCCGGAATATTGGCGATCCGCCTTTTCACACCCGTGGTCAATGCACGGGAGCCGGGTGTCGCGACGGCTGCCGAATGGGTTCCGTTGCTGGAAGATGATTTTGAGCGGGATAGGGCCGGCGAGGCCTGGCGGGTCATGCGCGGCGACTGGCGGATCGAGGAGGGGCGCATGCGAGTTACCCGGGCGTGGACGAGCGACAACAGCATCATATCCACCCTATCCATGCCGCGCGGCGATATGCGCGCGGTCATTGGAATCGAACTCGAATCCGGCAGCACGATGCAACTTGCCCTGCGAACCGGAGAGCATTTCTGGGGAGGCGGGGGAGCGCCTGATTTCTTTGCCATACATTTCCGCGCGCGCCCCGACACGCCCGCACCTTTCCTGGATGGCGGATCCGTTGTCATTCCACCCGACGAACAATTCACCGTCGAGTTGGTCATCGAAGGAGGACAAGGCGTTGTCAACGTTAACGGCGAAACAATCGTGGCGCGCGACGTGCCGGCGGCCAGGAGTGAGGTCAACCGGCAATTTTATCTCAACTGCATGCCTAACGGGTGGGTCGATTTTGTGCGGCTGTATACAAGGCCGGACGCGACGCGGGCCATTCCAATCGAAGCAAACACACCCGACGAAAACCGGCGCGCCACGGTAGTCGCCGACGATTTTATCGATCCTGAAAATCCGGCGGCCGGCATTCAGGAGGCGATCGATTCGCTTCCGCCGAACGGCGGCGTCGTCATCCTGCCGGAAGGAAATTTCATGATGCGCAGGCATCTGAAGCTGCGCAGCGGCGTCTTTTTACGCGGACAGGGTTGGGATCAAACGACCCTCGAACATGTCCCCATCCGTGAGACCAAGGTAATTGAGGCCGAACAGGAGGGCGACTTGATCCGTGTGACCGTGGAAGATGCCGAACCGTATCAGGTGGGTGACGGTATGTGCTTCGGCCGGCAGTGGACTCATGTGGTCGAGCACGACGCTGAAGCGCCCAATCGAGACATGGTGATGACAGCGATCGATGGCAATGTGCTGACGATCCGCGGATATCTTCCTGAAAATCATGACACCATCAAAAATTTCCATCCACTGATATACGCCGTATTGGAAGAGTTCGTCGGGGTGAGCGACATGACGTTGCGAGGCCCCGCGGAAGGGCCGGGCGGCGGCGGCTTTAACAACAACCCGGTAACCTTCGGCAACATCTACGGCGCGCGGATCCATCGTCTGAACATCGAGAATTTTCCGGCCGACGGTGTCAGCGTTCAGCGATCCGCCGATGCCCTGGTAACCGGCAACACCGTTCGCGGCACGGGAAATGGATTTCATCCGGGCACGTTTACGCAGAGATTTCTCTTCGCGCGAAACCTTGCCGTCGGCAACGAAGCCGGTCTGTTCTATTGTTTTGCCAATGAGAACGGAGTCAACGTCTGGAACACCGTTGACAGATACACCGGTTATCCATTTGTCGGCAACAATTTCAATCTGATCAATTCCAATGACCTGCGTGAACAAATGGAAATCACCGGAAGCGGATACGCCGGGCTGCTTTTCAACAACCGGATCCCTGAATTGAACACAGCTTCGGCGAATGTCGAGCCGGGGTTCCCTCGCTATTTCAGCGCGCCGAGCTATTATGTGTTCGCCGAAAACCGGCTTGACAAGCTGACATTCGGACGGGGAACTGAAGCGATCGTCGCAATCGGGAACACCAGTCACGAAGACGCTTTGGAAGCGACCGGCGTGACGGACGATATTTTGTTCGTGGAAGAGGGGCTTGGGCTGGTGGAGAAACTCGGATTGGATCGGGGCGCCGGACGCGACGCTCCGGTCGGTCCGCCCGCGCGGCCCGCGCCCATTCTTGACGGGCGCGACTATTACGATCCGAATCGCCCTGATGCCGGTTTCCAGGAGGCCCTCAACGAATTGGCCGTCGATGGCGGAACCCTGCAACTGCCGGCGGGCAGGTATCCGCTGACGGTTGCGCTGGACATTCCGTCGAACGTAACTCTCGCAGGCTATGGCGTCGCCACGGTGCTGTACGCGGGCGACGAGTTTAGGGGGTCGATGCTTGTCAGCGACGGGACGGAAAATGTGACCGTACGCGACGTTACGATCCTTGGCCGCTATTCAATGGAGTTGGATCAAAGGGCGGCGGCGATCGATTTTCTGGATTTCTCAAACGCGACCCTAAGCGGGGTCGATCTCCGCGGATGGGATGGTCGGGGCGTCAATGCGTCCGGCGACCATATCAATATTTTGAACAGCCGCGCCATCATGTGTGCCGGCACCGGATTTTCCGTGTCCGGTCCCTCGGTCATCAAGACCAGTCTGGCACGCGAATGTGAGCATGGGATTGTGGTCTCCGGTTCTCAATCCGGCAGTCGCGTCGAAGGAAATATTACGATGGGCAACAGAGGACGGGGAATCGCGCTCCTCTCCGGTGGCGGCGCGCTGGTCAAGTCCAACAACAGTCACTTTAACCGGGGAGCCGGTATTTATGCCAGGGATTTTTCAGAAGGCAATATCATCGGGAACGTGACACGCGCCAATCATCAATCGGGAATTGCGCTTCAGTCGTGCCGCAATGTCACTGTCGCCTACAATCATTGTTCCGACGATCAGATTCATCCATCCCAGCCGACGGGAATCCGGGAGATCGGCGACTCTGCGGGGAACGTGATTCGCGGCAATCTGGCCGCTCCTTTCCATCAGCCCCATATGCGTGAGCGCATACCGGCGGTCATCGCTGAAGGAGAGGGGACGGATGTCGCCGACAATCTGATTGCCTCCGCCTTCCCGACCGGTTCGTCGATGGAATGGTATGCCCTCGGTTTCGAGGGGACGCCGCACTCCCACGGACGCCTGCGGCAGCAGAGTGTGCGTGAGCTTGAGGCGGCGGAGGCGGCTCTTGAGGAGATCGGGAAGGAGGAGGGAACGGATCCGGCGGAGATCGCGGAGCGGGAGGCCGAGGTCGCCCGGGCGCGGCGCCGGCAGGAGGGATTCGCGTTGCGTCGTCGTCTCCGCGCCGCCCGCCTCGAGGTGATGCGTCTCAAGTATGAAGATGCGGACGAAGCCGCGATCGCCGCGGCGAAGCAGGCGGCCGATGCCGCCGAGCAGCGTCTCCGTGCCTATGACGAGGAGGCCTGATTCCGCCATGTCATTTGACGGCAACGCCGGATCGGGCGGCGAACGCTATACCCGCGGGACGAGGTGACGCCGAAGACCCTCCCGGAGCATGTCGTCAGGTTCAAATGTCACATAGATACAGATAACTTACCAGAGGAATCATACGAAGATGAGTTACCATAACCCTATTATTCCCGGGTTTTACCCGGATCCGA
The DNA here is from genome assembly GCA_003565195.1 of PVC group bacterium. GTDB lineage: Bacteria > Verrucomicrobiota > Kiritimatiellia > CAIKKV01 > PXCX01 > PXCX01. Next base: position 9,866 of record PXCX01000231.1, read on the forward strand.
GCGTTTGCCGCGTGGGCGAAGATTATTACCTTGTCACCAGCTCCTTCGAGTACTTTCCCGGGGTGCCGGTCTTCCATAGCCGCGATATGGTCAACTGGCGCCAGATCGGTCACTGTCTCACGAGACGGAATCAGCTCAACCTTGAACAATGCGGAGCGTCAGCCGGAGTCTTTGCCCCGACAATCCGCTATCATGACGGCCGCTTCTACATGATCACTACCGTCATTCACGACAAACCGCATTTCTATGTCTGGACAGAGGATCCGGCCGGTCCGTGGTCCGATCCGATCCGAGTCGATCAGAGCGGCATCGATCCCTCGCTCTGTTTTGACGAAGAGGGGGTCGTCTATGTCACCTCGACCGGCAAGGATGCTGAAGGTCAGGCGGCGATCGCGCAGTCCACCATCGACATCGAGACCGGCCGCATCGTCGAGCCGACGCGTCCGGTATGGCGCGGCACGGGCGGATCGTGGCCAGAGGCACCGCATCTCTTCCGGATTGGCGGGGTCTGGTATCTGATGCTCGCCGAGGGTGGTACGGAGTACGGCCACATGGTGACAATCGGTCGCAGCGATTCGCCGTGGGGACCTTTCGAATCGGCGCCGCACAATCCGATCCTGTCGCACAGAAGCCAGGTGGCCATGCTGCATTGTACGGGACACGCGGACCTGATCCAGGATCATCTCGGCGGCTGGTGGATGGTATTCCTGGCAACGCGCAGTATTCCACGCAACGCCAAGTGTCACCATCTCGGACGTGAAACCTGTCTGGCACCGGTTCTTTGGGAAGATGGCTGGCCGATCGTCAATGGCGGCAGAAATGTGCCGCTCGAGATGGATGTGGAAACGCTGCCGCTGAGCCAGTTTGAACCGCTGCCACCGCGCGACGACTTTAACAGCACCGAGTTGGCTTTGTATTGGAACTATCTGCGCAACCCCCGCGAAGCCGATACTTCGCTCACCGAACGGCCCGGATATCTTCGCCTGCATGGATCCCCTGTGACCCTGGACGAGCTTGATTCTCCGGCCTGGATCGGCCGGCGCCAGCAGCATTTTTCCTGCCGTTTCAGTGTGAAAATGGATTTCCTGCCATCCTTATCGAATGAGGAGGCTGGAATTACCGCCTACATGAATAACCGCCATCACTACGATCTTGGTGTCCGTGCTTCCGGGAAGAAGTGCTGTGTTTTCGTCCGCCAGCGCATCGGTCCCTTGCAGGTTGTTATGACCGAAGTTGCGATCCCGGACGGAGCCACAGAACTGGCTATTGTCGCACGGGAGAATGAATACGAGTTTTTCTGCAATGGACAGAAGCTGCCCGTCACAGGCGAGGCGCGCTACCTCAGCGCCGAGGTGGCAAAAGGATTTACCGGCGTGTACCTTGCCATGTACGCTACCGGCAATGGCAGAGTCTCGGGAGCCGCAGCCGATTTCGACTGGTGCGAGTATCTGCCAATCAAAAACGATGAAAAGTAGGTAATTGGATTACACGCAAAAACGTGTATGTCTGCGGGAAAGTCAATAATAGGCGATGAAACCATGAGTAAACGTAGACTTTTGATGTTGCTGGGGTTGTTTGTAGCGGTTGCGATTCTGATTGTTCCCGCGCGTTCCGATGCGCCGGATGCGGGGGAGACGTTCCATCCCTATCCGCTCTATCCCTTTGAACCCGTTCCCGGCCGGCCGGGATTCGGCACACCCGAGGTTCAACCGTACTACGAGGCGTGGCGCGCGGCTCGCGCAGAGGGGGACGAAGAGAAAGCCGCCGAAATTATGGGGCAATTCGGCAGTGAGCATTTTATGCACGGATATCCGCAGTTCCTGCCGTATCCCGGTTCCGTCGAGCACGTGCGCCGGGCCTGGCAGAGGTATGTGCCGCCATATCCGCTGTACAGCCACAAAACACTGATCAAGAATGTGGTTCTGCCCGAATACGCGCCGACCGCCGGCAAAACCGTTACCTTTGAAGAACCGCTGTACTGGATCGGCCAGTGGAATGCCCGCCGGCTCACCAGCGCCAGGCGCGAGATCGAGGCGTATCCCTGGAAGCCGGGTGAGAGTATCGAGATCAGCGTCGGGCCACTGGAACCGAAACGGATGTACATTGTCCGGGTTATCGCTGCGCTGGATCCCAAGGATGTGGTGCGTTTCCCCACCGTGGCCAATCCGGAGCCTGTCGATCGCGAAGGCTCGGAGAAACAGCTCGTCTTCCGTTTCGAGATCAATGACAGACCTGACGGCGGGGTGTCGGCATATTACCTGCGCGGTCGCGCCTGGGATCAGTTCTACGATACCGTCTCCTGCCACTGGGATGTACACGACAACCGTGAGTTCAATATCCGCATTACCCTGCTCGAAGAGAGCGAGGCGACACTCTATACCCACAATATCGATGTCCACAACGTCTTCGGCAAAACCGCCCAGCGTCCCGGCAAGGAGCGGGCGGTCACGTTTGATGTCGAGGCACGCCGATCCAGGTGGGTAGACCGTCGGGCGCTACTTGAGGGAATGGCCGAATCCGATGACCGTACCGTGCGTGGTCAGCTCAACCAACTGCACAATTATCATACGGATTTCGTGGAAGACTATCCCGATCGTCGCAATCGGACGATCGACGACCTTGTTGAAGCCATGGATCGTCCGCCGCTTGCGCCCGCAGAACGTGCCCGGCGCGACGATAACCTCTGGCGCAGTCTTCCGCCGCTTAACCATATGAGCGACGGTTTCCATTGGTATAACCTTGAGGAAGGCAGTTCCCTTGACCTTGCGACCCGGGCCGGCTGGGGTATGGAAGCCAGTCACTGGCGTCACATGCGGTTTGATACCCCCTGGCGCCTTGTGCGGCGCGACGATGCCGGTAACATCGTTGACGAGTACACCTGGGATGACATGGTTGCCTACAACAAGCTGCCGGACACCGGGGATCGCGGATATGGCATCCGGATCGATGACCCCGTCGCCCAAAATTCGCCCTGGAGACAACAGCGGCACATCCTCTCGTATATCGCCCACATGCATCATAGGCGGCATGAGAATCAGTTTAAGCAGCTGGAGAGACTTGTCGATCTCTATCACGCCTCCGGCGATCAACACATTGCGCGGGACGCGGCCTTTCTGATGGCGCGGCTGGTCTATCAATTCCCGACATATCGTGGGATCCATCAGATCGAATGGGCCGAAAGCTGGGATCCCATCCACCGTGCTCCGCATCCTTACGGTTTTCGCGGCGGCCAACATGTTCAGGAGGAATTCTGCGACAGGCTCTTCGATTACATCAAAGACAACCAGGAACTGGCCACCGCCCTGGGGCGGCACATCCCCTGGATCAGAACACCGGAAGACGTTCGACACCTTTTCGAGGTCTACGGACTGCAGAGCCGTGCCAATGATCTGATGCAGCATATGTACATCTACTCCAACACTCTGCCACGCGAGATGATCAGCAATGTGCTGGTGCAGAACAACAACGAGATTACCCGCCCGTGGATGGAGTTCCTTTTCAAGCGGAACTGGGTGTTCCCTCAGGCGCTGGCAGGGATTGACGACACAGTGGTCACCGATTTGACTCGTGACGGTGTTCACCCGATCGGTTCCTGGGCCTATGCCGGCCCGCAGGGACTTCATATAGCTGACCTCACGAAAGATTATATCCGGCACGGCGGGTATCCGGAATTTGATCTGAGCGATTTCCGCCGCTATCCCAGGAGTCAAGCCGGTGCCTACTGGTTCCTTGAGAGCCGCGTCGGCGGCGGCTTCTACCCCGGCATCGGTGATGTGGGCGGGCCGGCGAGGCCGCGCGACTGGAACTGGCGCGCCGACAGTGACGTGCGCAAGGCCTGGGAATACGTGCGCGACCCCCGGTTTGCCTGGTTCATCGTCAACCAGATCGGCCGTGAAGAGGAATCCGATGAAGCCTGGACTGAACTCGAAGAGGCGGCGGCAACCCTGAAACTTGACCCGCGGCTGACCCAGAATAGCCGCGTGCTCAGCGATTGGTTCGGGGTGCTTGAGGGTGGCTCGGGGCATCCGGACTACAGATTCCATCGCGCGGTCACCGTGAATGTGGGCGACAGCGGCTGGGGACACGCGCACTTGGATACGCTTGACCTGCGGATCTGGGCGCTCGCCCAGAATATGGTCGGCGACATGGGACAGCGGCCAGCATATGGGCGGCCGCGGCACGGAGCCACGTTCAGCCATAATCTAGTCGAAGTTGACGGCGACGGCTCCTTCTGGACCAGCACCCCGGGGCGCTGGGATGGACACGCCTGGGTGCGAAATCTTTTCGACGCCCCAGGCGCGCATTATATGTTCGCCGAGGCGACGCCGCCGGAAAACCATCCGAACGTCAACTTCCATCGTCGCCACGTCGCGTTGATCGATGTTCATGAGGGCGAACCTTCGCAAAGGCAGGAAAATCCGCACGAGGATGACGATGTCGTTATGCCCGCCTCTTACGTGATGGATTTTGTGCGCGTCAGCGGCGGTAACCGCCACACCTATTGTTTCCTTGGTTCGATCGACGACAACCACAACGAGGATGGCGGGTTCGAGGTCAATGTCGTCAACCGCGAAACCGTCACGCCCGGCGACGATACGCCGGAAGGCCAGTACCTGCGCAATTACCGCTGGGCGCGCTTCGCCGAGGAACATTTCGGTGAACCGGTCAAGGAAATCGACCGCGAATGGGCCGCCGATCCCGCCGACGACACGTTGGTAGCGACCTGGCGGCGCAGTAAATCCCGCGGCGTCGGCCCGGGCGGCCGCAAACATCTGCGCCTGCATCTGCTCGATGTCGGCGATCATCGTATCCTGCACGGTATCAACACCGACACACACGGCGGCAACCGGCTCAACCCGGACGTTGATCACTACGCCGGCCGGCT
>PXCX01000303.1 GCA_003565195.1 PVC group bacterium
CAGCATCGGGAGCAGCGCGTTTTCGGATTGCACCAACTTAACCGGCGTGACCATCCCCGACAGTGTCACCAGCATCGGTATCCACGCGTTTTCGGGTTGCAGAAACCTGACCAGTATAACCGTAGACCCTGACAACTTGCACTATAGCAGCGCGGACGGAGTGTTGTTCAACAATTCCCAAACGCTCCTCGTTCAGTATCCGGGTGGAAAGGCGGGCGTCTATGTGATCCCCGACGGCGTCATCAGCATCGGGGACTTTGCATTCTCAGGTTGCACCAGTCTGGACAATATAACCCTTGGCGACGGCGTCATCAGCATCGGAGCGGGCGCCTTCTGGGGCTGCGGCAGCCTTTCCAACATGTCCATCCCCGACAGCGTCACCAGCATCGGTCACTCCGCATTCCGGAGCTGCACCGGCCTGACCTGCGTGACCCTTGGCGACGGCGTTACCAGCATCGGACCCCATGCATTCTACAATTGCAGCAGCTTGACCAGCCTTACCCTCGGCAACAGCGTTACCAGCATCGGAGACGACGCGTTCCGGGACTGCACCGCGTTGACCCAGGTGACCATCCCCGACAGTGTCACCAGCATCGGGAACTCTGCGTTCCGGAGCTGCATCGGCCTGACCAGTGCGACCATTGGCAACAATGTCACCAGCATCGGGGATTTTTCGTTCTATGAATGCACCGGCCTGAGCGAAGTGACCATCCCCGACAGCGTCACCAGCATCGGGTCCGCCGCCTTCTCGGGATGCGGCAGTCTGACCCGGGTGACCATTGGCCACGGCGTAACCAGCATCGGCGCCCAGGCATTCTACAATTGCACCAGTTTGACCCGTGTGACACTCGGAAACAGTGTCACCAGCATCGCGAGCGCCGTGTTCTATGCCTGTTTCGACTTGACACGCGTGATGTTTCATGGGAATGCGCCGGATCCGGATAGTGTCAGCGAAGACATCTTTGCCGCCTCTTCCCCGACGGTCTATTACCGTTGCGGCAGAATGGGCTGGAGCGATACGTTTGCCGGCCGGCCAACGGCTATTTGGCCGGAGATCAGGGCTTTCGCCACCCTTCCGCATGGAATCGGTTTTCAGGTCATCGCTAGCGAGGGGCAGGAGGTAAATATCGAGGCATGCGCTAGCCTGGAACTCGACGACTGGACGCCCATCGGGCAGGTCACTGTTCCGGAGGGAAACCACAAGGAGTTCACGGAGAACGATGACTTGGACGCTTACCCCACGCGCTTTTATCGCTTGGCACTGCCTTGATCGACCTGCCGCTTAGCGCTTTTCGGTGCGTGGCGAAACCATAGAAGAGGTTCCTGTTCCGGCGTAGTTTCCGCACGAAGCCGGATCGTTGTCATTCTTGATCCTCGTTTCGACCATCGTCTTTTCATTCTCTCCGACGAAGATCGAGGCTTCGATCGGGACAATGAGAGCGGAAACGCCAGGAACGACTTGCATATTATTGCATGATACGGTAAAAGTTGACCTGCTGTTGATTTCAGAATTTCGGTATTTGTGAAGGAGCAAGTGATCATGAAGGACAACATACCCATATTGTGCTACAAAAATGAGATGGATATCCGGTACCATACCGATGTGCTTGTCGTGGGCGGAGGGCCCGCGGGTATTGCCGCCGGGTTGGCCGCCGCCCGTCAGGGGGCATCCGTGCGACTGGTGGAAGCGCATAGTTGCTTTGGCGGAATGGGCACGGCGGGAATGGTGCCCGCCTTTATGCAATTCACGGACGGCGTGAACTTCCTTGCCGACGGAATCGGCCGGGAAATTCTTGAAAATCTCCGCAAAGCGGATGGCACGGTTCCTCCGGACGGCATGGGCATACGGGCGGAAACCCTCAAGCGCGTCTATGACGAGCTGATTATGGAAGCGCAAATCCCATTTACGTTTCACACGCAAGTGGTCGATGTCACCACGCAGGAGGGACATGTCAAGGAGGCTATCTGCGCTGGAAAAACCGGTTTATTCGCAATCCGGGCCAAGGTATTTGTGGACTGTACCGGTGACGGAGATCTGGCGAACCTTTCCGGAGCTTATTGCGAAAAGGGCGATGAAGAGGGTCAAATGATGCCGGGTACGCTATGCAGTTTATGGGCCGGAATAGACTGGAAACAGGTTCAGAAATCCGGGCTTGGCGCGGGCAACAAAAGGATTGAGCAAGCGTTAAAAGACGGAGTTTTTACATTGGAAGACCGGCATCTGCCGGGCATGTGGCGCGTAGGCAACGGGCTTGGCGGCGGCAATATCGGCCATACATTCGATCTGGACGGTACGGACGAGGAGTCGCTTAGCCGTGCCTATCTGTGGGGACGGAAGTCGATGCGGGAATATGAACAGTACTACAAGAATTATCTCAAGGGGTTTGAGAAGATGGAACTTGTCGCCACGGGTTCCCTTCTCGGGGGGCGCGAAACCAGGCGTATCCTTGGTGACTACATTCTGAGCATCGATGATTTCAGGCGCTTATCGGTTTTTGGCGATGAAATCGGCCGGTATTCCTATCCTGTCGACATTCACATTGCGAAGCCCGACAAGGAAAGCTATGAACGGTTTCACAAGGAATTCACGACATTGCGGTTGGGCAAGGGAGAGAGTTATGGAATCCCTTATCGCATACTCACGCCAAAGGGACAAAAGAATTTGCTGGTAGCAGGCCGATGCGTCAGCACGGACCGCAACTTGCAGGCATCCATTCGCGTGATGCCCGGTTGTTACATCACCGGCCAGGCTGCCGGGGTGGCGGCGGCCATGACGGTGGAGAAGGCTACCGATACCCGGAACATCGATATCCGGGACTTGCAGAGAAGATTAAAAGCAATGGGCGCATATTTGCCGAATTTCAACAAATCATAAGGCAGCAAGTCTGTGAACGGCACCGAAAATTTCAGGTAAAAAAGCTTGAATTTTCGCGGTTAGGCTGCTATATTTTGCTTTGATTCACTTTTGCAACACACAGTTCACCCGGCCTTCATCGGGGTACGGAACCGTGCGTTTTTTAGTCATTGCGTCAAAACTAAAGGAGTTGTTATGGCTGTTAAAGTACAGGTAGTTTTCTACAGTTTGTACGGGCATGTTTATAAGATGGCGGAAGCCGTTGCCGAGGGCGCAAGCCAGGAGGAAGGCACTGAGGTAAGCTTGTCCCAAGTCCCCGAATTGATGTCGGCGGATGCGATTGAAAAAGCCGGGGCCACGGAGGCGCGTGCATCGTTTGCGCAAATACCGCAAGCGACACCGGCTCAGTTGGCCGACGCCGATGCAATCATTTTCGGCACTCCGACACGTTTCGGCAATATGTGCGCCCAGATGCGCAATTTCTTGGATCAGACTGGACAACTATGGTTTCAGGGCGCGTTAGCGGGCAAAGTTGGCAGTGTTTTCACCAGTACCGGGA
>PXCX01000088.1 GCA_003565195.1 PVC group bacterium
AATATGCAAGCGTTGGCAAGCGCCTACCGCGAGGCTTTAAACGAAGCGCATTGCCTCGATTTCGCGGATTTGATCATGCTCGTGCGCGCGGCGTTTCATCGGTGTCCCGAAATCCGCGAGCGATGGTCCACGGCCTTTGATCTTGTTCAGGTGGATGAAATCCAGGATACGCATTTGGCGGAATACGATGTTTTGCGCGTTTTGGGACATTTGGGCAATATCTGTTTGCTGGGCGATATCGATCAGGCCATTTACGGATGGCGCGGCGCGCGCTCCGACCGGGTTGTGCGGGCGTTTAAGGAGGATTTTTCACCGGCATTGTTTTCGCTGGATTTGAATTATCGGGCGACCAAGGTATTGCAAGCCACCGCAAACCGGATGGCCGACCGGTTCGCGCATCGTGAAACACGCTTGATTCCGGACGTATCATGTCCGGCAGGCGAACCGGTGAGCATGCATTTTACGAACACCATGGAACAGGAAGCCGACTATATCGCCGCCGATATCCAAACCTTGTTGAAGCGCGGCGCGATTCGACCGCGCGAGATTGCGGTATTGACGCGAACCAATAAACGGGCGGAATCGATTGCGGGCGCGTTGGTATCCCGAAACGTTCCTGCCCTGGCGCCGGAAGCGTTCCATTTTTTCCGCCGCAAGGAAATCAAGGATGCGCTGGCGTTTTTGAAGTTGATTCTGAACCCGAACGATGCCGGAGCGGCCATGCGGTTGACGCGCGAGTATATCCGGGGCATAGGTTCCGGCACGCTACGCACGCTGGTACAGGAAGGGGATCGGTGCGGACTACGATTGGCGGATATGTTGCGTGAGACTACCCACCGTTACGAGGATCCTTTCGGCGAGTTGCCGCGACGTTGGGATGAAGGCGATCTGGTGATTTTCGATACCGAAACGACCGGGTTGGCGGAACTGGACGACGAGATTGTCGAGATTGCCGCGGCCCGTATCGGTCCAGATGGTGTACGCGCCACATTCCGGGAACTGATCCGGCCATCGCGATCGGTCGGTGCGACAATTCATATTCATGGATATACGGATGAATTGCTGGCCGAACAGGGACGCGCGGCGGCAACGGTTTTCAAGGAATTTTTAGATTTTTGCGGTCCCAATGCATTGTTATGCGCGCATAACGCCAGCTATGATTACGCGATTTTACAATCCCACGCCGCGCGTTGCGGGATAGACACCACCGGTCTGAGCTGGATAGACAGTTACGATCTGTGCCGCCGATTCCTAAGATTGCCGTCATTGCGTTTGGAAGATATTGCCAAGGCGCTCGGATTACCGCAACGACCTGCCCACCGCGCTTTGGACGATGTCATGACGACCGTCGATATGCTTGGCGTTCTGCGGGAACAGCTAATGGAAGGGGCAGGGGAACGTGTCGCCCTGGTTCGACGGCATGGTGAGTGTTTCGCGGATGCAGCCCGTAAGTTTGCCTATTTGCGCAATGCCGCTTGCACGATGCGGCCAGCGGCATTGTTTGATGCAGTTGACGAGGCTTTCGGATTGCGCCGGCACTATGAATACGATCGTGTGCGTGTATCTCATCTCGATCGCATGGCGACGATTTTGAAAGAACAGGACGAGCCGGACCGGTCACCGCGCGAGGCTTTGCTGGCCCTGACCCGGCATTTGGTTTGCTCGAAAAGTATCGATCATCTTTCGCAACGGGACGATGTTGTTGTCTGCGCGCCGGTGCATCAGGTCAAGGGACTGGAGTTCCGTGCGGTTTATCTGGCCGAGGCTGTTGACCAAACCTTTCCGCATTTTCTTTGCACCGATATTGAGGAGGAAAAACGCTTGTTTTACGTGGCTATAACCCGTCCGCGCGAACGCTTAACGATTACGGGATACCGCCATTTTATAACGCAACACGGATTCAAATATCCGAGAAAGCCTTCACCTTTCCTAGCGTGTGTCAATAGGTAGGAATAATATGATTAAAGGAAATGATGTCAGGGCAGGACCAAAAGGGGAATTCGGGCGAAACTTGAAGTTTCCGAAGGTTCCCCAACCATCAGGAAACCGGGAAAGTCAATGCCAGAGGCGCTGGCAGTCACCAAGCGTGTATGTGATTGTGTATGTAAACGCTCGTAGAATTTCAGGGTATTTCAGAATGTTGCCCGACTGCCCTGAAAAAGCAAAAAGCCCGAATTCCTTAAGGAAAACGGGCTTTTTTGCCGAAAAAATGGTAGCGGGGGTAGGATTTGAACCTACGACCTTCAGGTTATGAGCCTGACGAGCTACCTGGCTGCTCCACCCCGCAATCTGTACTGTTTTGCTGTCGACATGAAGAAGTATGCCAGATTGAATCGCGAAAGTCAAGTGCGGATATCGTTTTTTCAGGTGGCGCGAACGGACGTCAACCGCTCTTGCCGTAGTATTGTTCAACCCAGGGGCGTATGGTGTCTGATTGCATGTCAATAATACCGAGTTCTCGTTCGACACTATCGGGCGAATCCGATGCATGCGCTGCATTCGCCATGATGTCACTGCCGAATTCGTAACGCACGGATCCTGGTTCGGCCTGGCGTGGATCGGTTGATCCCAATAAATGCCGGATTTTCTCAATGGCGCTGGTTCCCTTGTAAACCAGGGCCAGACAGTTTTCACCGCCGCCGGCATCCGGCATCGTCTTGTCTGTGTCAGTGCCGCTAAGATATGACAATAACCGATCAAAATGTGTGTCGCCCACCCGGTTGCCTAGTTGCTCGACAACCCGGATTTTTAACGGTTCAGTCAGTTGAACGCCATACGTATCCTGTAATACACGATCAATACTTTTGGCGATTTCGGACTGACTGCGACGTTGCAGCGAACCATGAACCGAGCCATAAAAATCGCGCGCCTGTTTGAGGGTCATGCGTAGAATCCGAATTCCGATGATTTTCAAACCGGACCGCGAAAACAGATCGATAATATTGCCGACACGCAAACTGGCGGCGCGGAAATTATCCGGCTTCAACAAAACCAGCGTTTTCTGAACGCCTTGACCGTCGGTAATGTCGGCGCTATGCTCAATTAGCCCGCCATCCGTTTCAGAGTGTCGCGACCATAGATCAAGGGTCATAGCCGCCCGGGGGGCCGAGGTAGAGATGAAAACCGCCGGCTCAAAATAGGCCGGGCATGTACCGGATGCGGGAACGTAATCTCCGTAGGTGTCGCGAATCGTTTCGCCGGCGTGCCAATCCGGGCGCGGTGTTCCTGCGGCGGCACGTATCTTTTCGATCGCATTATCACCGGTGAACAACAGCATCATCACCCGTCGCGGTCGACCGGTTTCCTTATCCGGTGCGTACCAGCGGCGGATATAATCGGCAAAAATCCGATTTAATGCCGGATCCCGGTCGTCGTTAGTCAGGATCAGTTCGGCGTAAGCCTCGGCCAA
>PXCX01000187.1 GCA_003565195.1 PVC group bacterium
CCCCACGCAAGCGTAAGGGGTCTGCTCGCTACGTTAAACAGGCACATCAACTTTTCGATCGTTTTGTTGCTTTTGTGCAAGAGCACTATCCGGATGTTGAAACCATGGCAGACGTTTCGCCGGATATAGCTGAGGTGTTTATGCAAAAGGAACGTGAACGCGGCGTCAGCGGGCGCACCGCTAACGCAACTCTGATCCTTCTGCGGTCGGCGTTCAAGGTCCTAGCCAACCGGGCGAACATCGCAAGGAACCCCTTTGAAGGCATTCCTACGGTCACTGAAAACACAACACATCGCAAACCGTTCAGCCATCAGGATCTCGAGGCCATCGTCCAAGCCGCCCGCGATGATGATTTCATCAGACCGGTTATTATTACCGGAATATTTACCGCCATGCGTCTCGGCGACTGTTGTCGGTTGAAATGGAACGACGTTGACTTACAGGAGGGTTTTGTCCGTGTAAAAACTTCCAAAACCGGCGAAACCGTTGAAATACCGATTTTCCCGCCATTACGCGCAGAACTGGAACAATTGCGTACCAAAATCAAAAAAAAGCCGGGAGCAGATGATTTTGTTTTTCCGTGGGCGGCCGGAATGTACCAGACAAACGCCCAGGGCATTACTTACCGCGTCCGCAAAATACTGGAGGCCGCAGGTTTTTATGATGGCGACCGGCAAACCCCCACAGACAAGCCCTCCGATTTGAAACAAGTCGGCAAGAAGGAACTTCTCGCACTCGGAAATAAAGTCCTTGAGTCCATGACAGATCAAGACGCATCAGAACAAAAACGCAGGCAAATGGCGGCGGCCTTTCAAAGGTACATTGCCGGCGAACGACAGCCCGGGATTGCATCAAGTATGGGCATCAGTAAATCGTCAGTCTCGGCATACCTGCATGAAATGGAAAAAAGGACAGGCTGTCTGATCATCCCAAGGGCAAAAAAACCATCAGTTCTACGCGGGGACATCCGGCAAAAACCATCCGCCGGGTCCCGCCGCCTCAGCATCAGGGACTTCCATAGCTTCCGTGTCACTTGGATTACGTTGGCTCTGTCTGCCGGGGTGCCTCTTGAACTGGTCCAGCGCGTAACCGGCCACAAAACGACCCAGGTCGTGCTCAAACACTACTTCAAGCCCGGTCGCGACGCATTCAAAAAGGCCATTGAGAGTGCCATGCCGCAACTTCTTGTTGGGCCGGAAACAGCTGGTACGATTGATGTCGATGCCGTCGTTGCCGAACCGCCCATTCGTTACGGCGACGAAAAAAGCCCCTCAGAGCAGCTTGTGGAAGCGCTGGCAATCCTCAAGGGCGTTACCGGCAAAGCCAACCAGGAGCGCGTTGCGCGCGCCACAGAGCTGATTGAATCCGCCAAGGACTGGTACGACGGGCATATTTTGCGTGAGCCGGCGGTCGCAAGGGCCGGTCATTAAATGTGCTTGCTCCTGTAAGAAAAAGAGGCTACTTTTTCTTACAAATCAGAGTGGTGTAACAATGAATCAAACCATTGAAAACAAAGTAATTAGCAGGATTTACGGGAACGGGAGGGGTTGGGCCTTTTCTCCAAAAGATTTCAGCGACCTCGGGAATCGGTCAAGTATCGACGTGGCCCTGCACAGATTACTTACCAAGGGGACGATCCGGCGTGTGATCCGTGGAATCTATGACTACCCGCAATATAGTGAGATGCTAAAGCGCACGCTAAGCCCCGATTTGGATCAGGTGGCGAGGGCTCTGGCCCGGAAATTTGGCTGGCATATCCACCCGACTGGGATGGCCACTCTGAACGCGTTGCGGCTTTCGACCCAGATTCAAGGGCAGTACGCGTACCAGTCCGAAGGGCCGAACCGAACCTACCGGATCGGCCAGCACGATCTTATATTTAAACATGCCAAGCGCAAGGAGTCAGGATTTAAGTATCATGAAAGCGCTCTGCTGGTGCAGGGCATTAAGACGCTCGGACCAGATCGGATCACACCGGAAATAACCGACAAGCTACGTGAATGGCTGCCATCTGAATTACGTGCCAAGGTTATCAAGGATACGGGGATGGTCACCGGTTGGATTTGTGACGCCATTCTGAATATCTGCCGGGAGGAATTGTAATGGAACGTTTCGCCGCATTGCCTGCTGCTGACCGGGCGGAGCTGATCCGGGAGGCCAGTTTCCATAAAGGGATGCCCGCCGAGGTTATTGAGAAGGATTTTTGGGTTTGCTGGGTTCTGAGTCGTCTGTTCCGCGCTCCGGATATGGCTCGCAAGATTCTCTTCAAAGGAGGGACCTCCCTGTCTAAGGTCTTCGGTATAATCGAGCGATTTTCGGAAGATGTAGACCTGATCCTGGATTGGAGGGAAGTCACAGACGATGACCCGGCTGCGGCACGCTCAATCGGCAAGCAGGACAAATTCAACAAGACGCTGCTAGCGCGCGCGCATGAATACCTGCGAGGCACCTTTTTGCCGGAAGTGAAAGCGCTGGTGGGCGACGTATGTGAGGTTTCCATCGAGAACAACCCCGAAATCGTGATGATCAAATATCCAGTCTCTTTTCCCAGCGACTACCTGCGCCGGGAGATCTGTCTGGAAGTCGGACCGCTTGCATCATGGCACCCTCACGCCGAATATGAAGTGAAGCCATACGCTGCCGATGTACTGCCCGACGCCTTCGAACAGGCCTGCTGTACCGTCCGCGCCATCAAAGCCGAGCGGACGTTCTGGGAAAAGATCACCATCCTGCACCACGAGGCGCACCGTCCGGAGAACAGCGTACAGCCAACAGGCTATTCACGCCACTACTACGATACCTGCCGTATGGCGATGACCCCGTTGAAGGACGGCGCAATAGATGATCTGGATCTGCTGGCGTCCGTGGTCGCTTTCAAGAACAAGTTCTATCATCGCGGCTGGGCCCGGTACGATCTGGCCAAACCCGGCACGATGCGTCTCATTCCGCCGCCGCATGTACGTAAGAGCGTTGAAGCGGACTACACCGCCATGCAGTTCATGTTCTTTGGAGAAAGGCCTGTTTTCAAAGAAATGATGGCGCATATTGCCGCCTTGGAGAACGAGATCAACGCACTCTAATCAAAACGGACATCCGGGCGGAGTTTCAATCGTTGAAGGCGGTGAGGGTGGGGCAGTTGTCGGTTCCGGCCCGCTGATATGGGCTGTCATCCAGAAAACGCTCCCCGGTGTAGGGGTCAACGCCATCGGCCAATGCCTGCACAATTTCCTTCGCACGGTCGAGTTGCATAGCGTAATGGGTCAGTTATAGGGGTACATGGATTTTCATGGTCATCCGTTTCGTCAGCATTGTTGGTTGTCCCCCATATCAAGGAGATTGGCCGTCAGGGTCTCTTGGATTTGCCAGCAAGTAACGTGAGACATC
>PXCX01000287.1 GCA_003565195.1 PVC group bacterium
CAGATTCCGGTGATGCGCCAATTTTGCGTTGCATGTTTTCCGGCTTGCTGAATAACGGGTTTGGCCTTCTATCATTATTCCAATCTTCCATCATTCCTTTATTCCATGGGATGACAGTGAATAAATTTCAAATATGTTTGGCTCGAAATCCGTAAACGATTCCGCCCTAGCGTTCTGGCGGTTGATTCAGATTCCCGGTTAAATTGATCTTGTGTATGCTCGACCCGTATAGCGTACGGTTAATTCCAACGGTGTATCGGAATGCGCTTCAATCACCGGCTTTTCATCCGGCGTGCGGCGTGCGCGACAAAGGAGGTCGACGTACTTGCCGGGTGCAACCGACAAGCGGCGGATGCCGTGTTCCTCGATTAGGCGTATATCCCATGTAATCCGACCGGTAGCCGCGTTAAGATCGATACCCAGTACGTTTTCAATCAGCATACTGATCGGTCCAATACCGGTCCAACCCACGAAATCCGGCGCAACCCGTGCGCTTGTGTATACCTTCAGACCGGGTTGCGCGCGTTCCGGACAGTATGATTCCCAGAGCGTATGCGGTTCCTCGTTGCAGTATGCCTCCCACAAAGCGGCCAGATAGCGTACGGCAATGTCATGCGCCGTCTGGCCATGACCCGCCAACATCAAGCCGCGCGTAATCATATAGTTGGTGGGCGCCCAAACGCCGCCTAACCAGTAAACACCTTCAGGGGAATAGTTGCAGTCGTCCGCTGATAAAGACGGAACGGGTACCGGACGGTTGAACTCACGCGGATCCATTAGGTGACCGATCATGGAACGCAAGCGGTCCCCTTGGCAGATACCCGCTAAAATGGTCCAGAAAGAAGCGGCGGTTTTATGCCCGACGAAGTTTGCCGGCAGCGATTTGTCATAATAGAAACAGGTTTTTTCGCACCATAATTCGCGGTTGATCAGAGCTGCCAATTCCGTGGCGCGCGTCGTCCAGTAGGCGGCCTTGTCAGTGTTGCCAAGGACATGATGTATCTCGCCCAAACAGCGGAACGATAATACCATTTGAGAGCTTAAATCCACCCAGGCGAAGTATTTGCCGGCTTCCGCATGGCGCGGTGTCCTGGGTGAGTCATCCATGCCGGAAGAACCGCAATCACTGAACCAATACAGGAACCGATTATCCGGGTCTTTGGTATCCGGCACTTTATGCATTAAATGTTTACGGTAGCAACCAATTGCCGAGCGTCGATTGGCATCGATCCAGTGCATTAAACGCTCAATCGGCTCCACCGCGCGAGCCAAACGGGAATCGTCACCGCTGCTGCGATAGTATTCCCACTCAACCCAGGCGAACAATGGCGGATTGATACGATCCGGCCAAGGCTCGCTGCCATTGTCGAAATCATAACACATTCCAATATACCCGTCATCGCGTTGAAGCTGATAAAAAATATCAAACGCCCCCAACGCCGGCAGGTAACCGGCCGCATAACGGCAAAACAAACTGACGAAACTCAAGTCCCAGACCCATTGGTAGTTGCGGTCGGGATCCCAAGCTGTGTCCATGTGTCGTATGCCGTTGGTGTCACGGATGTGACGTATTGCAAGACGCCAGGCGAAGTTATACAATTGCCCGTATTCCGGGTGTCCCGCGACAAACGGTTGCGGCAAAACGTCGTTGTTGATGATGGTGTCGCCGTCGCATAACGGCTTTTGTTGCTGCATCTTCAAATCTGTTTGGCTAGGCATCCGGGGATGTTCACGTTTGGCTAAACAACGGTGCAATGTAGGGTTCCATCGCATTGGGGACATACGGCATCTGGTAGACGCTGGCGGTCGCGTTTTCCAAAATCAGCCAGTTGATCGATCCGAACGAAAAATCGTCGGCGGCCAGCTTTACGGTGGCGCGAGCCGGTTCGCCGTTGGCGGGGTCTACCGGCGGCCAACTGCCCAGCTCGGAGAGGCTGCGGGATTTGGAACCAATGTTCAAAATCAGTCGTTTTCCGGCGTCGTCGGAAAAATCAGACATGTGGGAGACACCAAAGGGAATGACGATTTCCACCTGATCCAGTTCTCCCGGTTCGCGGTCCAAGGCAAATGAAACACGAAGTTTTTCGCCAGGTTGCAGCGGGTGGTACAGGTAGGCGCGCCCGGTGGTGCGCCGGTGGATCGCCTCGGGAAGCTCGCAGGGTTCCGGTTTACGTTCCGGCGCAAGTGTCTTGACATAACTGCCGTGCATACCGGGTGAATAGTATCCCCCGGCTTGGCGCATAATCGGAAGGCGGTGTTCATCTTCTTCCTTGATGAACCACTGGTCTTCCTGCGGGTAGAGGGCGTAAAGGCAGTGCGCCGCAGTACGCAGCGTGGCGGGATCCTGCCAGGTTCCAAGGATGAAATTGTGATACTGCGGATTGATACGCCGCCAGAAGCCGCGGCGAATGCCGGGCGTGATGGGTGTGGAAATTTCCTCGCCGCTGTGGGTGGAAAGCCACATGTGTGTGTTTTCGAAGTAGGCGCCAAGACCCTCGTTCTTCTCGTGACGGCCGGTATTCTCCACATAGCGCCAATGACCATCCACCAGCACTTCCGCCACCCAGTGGGCTCCCACACCCATGTTGCGGGGGGGGAAACCGCAGCTCTGCGCCATGGCCGTGAATCCGGTGGCGCAGGCCACACAATGGGATTTGAAGAGCAAACCATCCACGGGATGACTCAGGGCCCGTTGATTCTCGGAATAAAAATCGCACATTGGTTTGTCCTTGAAATAGTTCCGCCAGAGAAAAGATTCGGCCAGGCATCGGGCAATCTGTGCCGGCGGGCTGTCCAGCGTCAGACCTGCGTCGGCCAGGTAACGATCCCGGTGCTCAATCACAATCTCCCACTCGCGGGCCTGATCGTTGATTACCGGGGTAGAGGCACGCGGCCGATCTCTGCTTGCCAGACCGTATTCGATGTGAAACCGGCGATCTAGATGTCGGTCGACAAAAACACCCACCCGTTTGGCGGCCTCTTCTTCATCAGCCGGTACGGGCATCGGCACCAGCATGTCGGCCTGGCGATAAATCCCGGTAATGTCCCAGGCCGGGTTGCAGTCCCAGACCCGATCGGTGTCGGGAAACATGCTGCGCGAAAGACTGCGTACCGGTCTCCAATGTGCGTCAAGTGTATTCATTCGTGCTTCCTTCGGTGCTTGGGTATTTGGGTGTTTCGTCATTGTGGCACGTAGCTTTCAATTAGCTTAAGTAAGTGCCATTCTATACAGGTTCTCTTCCATTAAAGCTTGCGTTCAAAGGCGGTAAGTTAAGGGAAGCGGGCTGTGATGTCAAGTGCGGCCGGGGGTTGGCTCAGGGCAAACGCATCTTAATTCTGGCATAATCCGAATTTCACGATTACTGGAGACCGAATAAGTCGATC
>PXCX01000015.1 GCA_003565195.1 PVC group bacterium
AGGGGGCGACATGCGTGTCAGGGGGCGACATGCGTGTCGCCCTTACGGGGACGGAGCAGGCGGTCGAGTAGACCGTCCGGGCTGATGTGGGGTATCCAGCGCTTTTCGGCGAGATCGAGTACGCAGCGGTTGCGGGCTTCGGCGGCGGCCAGATCGCCCGCGCGAGCGCGCATTTCGAGGATGAGCATGCGATTGGCTTCGAGGGCGGGTAGCCAGGCGGTGGGGATACGCATGGTGTCGATGCCCCATGCCGGGCAGCAAATAATGCCGGCATCGCTGCCCAACAGCATATCAAGGATGGCTTTTTCGGGCGGCGAATGGAAGCCGCTGATGAAGCAGTGGCTGCTGCCCGCGGATTGCGCGTGTTCTTTTGCCACCGCCAGAACGGCCGGCGGACAGTTGCGCGAGCAGAGCATGGCGATGGTTTCGCGGTTCAACAAAGCCGGGTTGCCGATCATGCGAAAGGATTGTCCCCGATGCACGGCATGGAGGACAAGTTTCCATGGATTCATGCGGATATATTCGCGGATATTGCGTTCGGCCTCCGGCGTGCGCACGATCATTTCGTAATAATTGCGGTGCCATAGGCGAATCGTTCCGGGAACCGACGTATCGTGCAGACGGCGGATAGCGCGGGATACGGCGGCCTTGAAGGCCCCAATCACGTGCCCCAATTCGGACCGGCCTTTTCGGATGCGGATCAATCCATGAAAATGATCGGGCATCACCACGAATGCTCCGGGAAACACATCATCACGCAACTGCCCGCCACGCTCCCATTCTTGCGCGATAATCGCGGATTCCATGCCGCCGAACGGTTTGCCATGGGCAAACCGAATAAATTCGCGGTGCGCGCAAATGGTCACGAAATACGTTCCTGCACCGCCGTAATCGTGGCCTGGCAGGCGAATGGATCGTCGGTGATGAATGGCGGGGTCGTAAGCGCTCATCGTTTTTCTTTGCGTGGCGTGCCGCGCCACAATGAAGTCGTCGCTATCGATACCATCGTTAATCGTTTTGTTTCGGCCGCCATTGCAATCCTTTTAACAAAACAATGGAAGGCTACCGCGTTTAGGGCAAACCGTCAAACATTTGTTGTTTCCCGCTCAAATCTCAAAGCCAATTCCACGACGCAAAGGCGGCCTTGAAATTTCCGCGAGGGTTTTCGGCGTCGCCGGCGTATCACTTAGTATCAAGGCAAGCAACAGAACATCTGAGTCAGGTGAAACGATGACCGAAAAGCAAAAAAACGGCGAAGCCGGCGGCGCTAATCCACGCGATGAAACCCTAACGGCACTGCTTCGCGCGTGGAAGGGCATCGAACCGGATGCCGGCTTCGAAGCGGGCGTATGGCGGCGTATTCGGGCCTGGCAAATCCCGGAAACGCAGGATTTCGCGCCCGGCACGGTCATTCGCGAAGGAACGTTTTGGTGGCCGTTCGGTGCGGCCGCGGCGGCCGTCGCCGCGGCGGTACTCATCGGCGGTCTGCTGGCATTCTTGATAACGGAACCGGACCGGCGTCAGCACGTTTCCCCGGCATTATCACACCCGCGAACGCTCGCCGGATCTTACCTGTCCATGGCAGCGGGAGAAACGCCATGAGTTTCAAGTTTTCATGCCCATTGATCATTCCGGTGCTGGCCGCCACGATAGCCGGCGTGCTTTCATACGGCATTACCCGCCAAGCCGTCTGCCGGGTGGCCGGTCCGGAATGTGATCGTTTGCGGGATGGTTCGTTTCTGAAACGGGAATTGAATCTTTCCAATGCCCAAGTCAAGGAAGTGCGGACGCTTCATGATGCGCTGACATCGACGTTGGACGACGTTTACGCCCGTCACTGCCGGGCGCGTGTCCGCTTGGGACACGCGCTGGCGCATGAAACCAACCGAAGCGTCCAAGTGGACGCGGCGCTGAACGAGATGTGTCGCGCCTATGAAGACGGCGAACGTGCCACCCTGGATCACATCCGGCGGGTGCGCGATATCCTCGATCCGGAGCAACGGAAAAAATTCAACCGATTGCTAAAGGAATGCCTTTGCCTGGACTGTCCCCTGTGCGGCGCTTCAGCAAAGGGTGTTTCAGACGCTGAACATGAACACGGAGGGAAGTTTTTTTGAATTCCGGCCGACGGTGTCTCGCGGCGGTTTGGAATATTTAAGGACGGGACAAAAGAAAGGGAAGGAAACTCATCATGAACATCAAATGGATCCTTGGCATGGGCAGTATGGGAGCGCTGGTATTTTTCGCGCAACCGGCGGATGCGCATCATTGCGGGGCGGCGGGCGGTCGCGACATGCAAATGACTATGGCCCGGGGACCGGCGGCTTGCGGCGGACACGCCGCGGAAGGCGCCTGTCATGGTCACGCCAAAGAAAAGCCGCAAACGGCGGCAACCGCGGTCGCGAATGCCGGAGACGCTGCCGAAGCGGCCGCGGAGAACGCCTTGAAACCGCAGACTACCTGTCCGGTGATGAAGGGCACCGCGATCAATCCGGATCTGTACGTGGATTACGAAGGCAAACGGATTCACGTCTGTTGCGCCGGTTGCGACGATGTCGTCAAGGCCGATCCCGAGGCGGCCATCGCCACGCTGGCCGAACAGGGTCAGGCCCCGCGTCAGGCGCTGTGCCCGATCATGAATCGGCCGATCGACACCGAACAATACGTGGATCATGAGGGACAACGCATTTACGTCTGTTGCGCTGGCTGCGTCGCTCGGGTCGAGGCCGCTCCGGAAGCGGTGCTCGAAAAGCTCCACGAACAGGGCGTCGCGCCCGCCAGAGCCGGCGTCAAGCCGGAGGCGGAGAAACCGGCCCACGATCACGGGCATCACCACCATCATTGAGGAAACACGCTTGGGTCGGACCGGTCCGACCCAAGGACGATCTTGGCAATCATATTTTTATGAAAACCGAAGCAGGCTTCATCACGATTATATTCGCCGGAATGATGGTGGTTTCCGGTTGCGCTTCCGCGTCATCGCCGCCGGCTCAGGCCACGCGGGACGCCGTCACCCCAGCCGGTCACGGTTTTGACGCTAACCCGGCGGTCGATCACGAGACGCCTTTGACCTTGGACGCCTACCTTGATGAGGCTTTTCGCCATAACCCCGGGTTGCGCGCGGCGTTCGACCGCTGGCAAGCGACGATGGAACGGATTCCGCAGGCGCGATCGCTGGACGATCCGACCTTGTCGTTCGAGTATTTTATCGAGCAGATGGATTCACGTTATCAGGTGAGTTTGACGCAGATGTTTCCGGCCTTGGGCGTGCTGCGGTTGCGCCAGGACCGTGCCGCGGCGGAAGCCCGCGCGACGATGCATGCCTTCGAGGCCGAAAGGTTCGAGCTGTACGAACATGTCGTTAACGGTTTTTACG
>PXCX01000011.1 GCA_003565195.1 PVC group bacterium
GTCGGCAAACAAATGGAAACAAGCGGTGGCATTATGTTAGACCGCGGACCGAAGTCTTCTCTTAATCCTTCGCGCCAGTTGTTTTGCGGGGGCGACAAATATCTTGTTCCGGCGGCAACGGATTCTCGCGCAAAACGGGAGTCGCCATCCCAAACCTTCATCCGCCGTCATGATACAGGGAGGGCATGTTCCACAGGGTTTATCATTACGACGGGGCCGATGACAAAACCAGGTCATCGCCATTTCCTTTTCCCATCCATGGCGCTTGACCATGTTCAACATATCCAGTTTTGAAAGATTGGAAATCGGATACGCGAACCAACGGAAAACCGTTTTCATTCTGGCGTCACGGCATTCGGAATCGAGTCTCAGTAACGGGCTGGTCCCGATCTTGACAAGATCTCCCCGCAGAATTCGCGTGACCTTGCAGCCAAGCGTTATGCCGATCTGAACATCCGTAAGCGCGTGTTGTTTGCAGAAGCGTGCCATCCATTCGTATTGGCCACCGATACGCATTTCAACACGCAGGGAATCGCTGGCCGCCTTGATCTCCGGATCGGGCGCGATTTCACTGACGCCATGGTAATGCATGGGAGCCAGCAGGTCGTGAGTATGCGGATATTTTTCAAAGAGGCGTTGCCTGATTCTGGCCATGGCGCGGATCTCGGTTCCGGTGGAAAGCCGTTCCTCGTCCAACAAGTAATAAGGAATAACCGGTCTCTTTTCGATCAACAATAGCCGCAACAATTGAAACGTGGAATCCCATCCGCCCGTCCAGAACAGGCGAACAGGATCGGGTACGGTATGGTTCTTCACGGTTATATCATGCTCCTTTCAGCGCGCGCCGCATAAATTGTTGTCGTACAAATCGATGTAGGCTTCCGTCATGGCGGCAAGCGAGTACCGGGCGGCAATCCTCTCTCGCGCCGCGGCACCCATGGCGCGGCGCAATGCGGCATTTTCCGCCAGTCGCGCCAGGGCCAAGGAAAAATTATCGGGATCGTTGGGCGGAACGACAAGTCCCGTCTCGCCGGCGGCGATCACTTCCGGATTACCACCCACGGCGGTCACGACCGCCGGCAATCCGCAGGCGCCGGCTTCCAGCAAAGTCATCGGGGTTCCTTCCGTGTCCGAGGACAAGCAAAACAGGTCCATGGCATGCAGTTCCGGAATGACATCCCGGCGCTCTCCCGTGAACACCACTTTGTCCCCCAAATCCGCACGGGAAACCTGATGTTCCAAAGCCTGCCGCTCCGAACCGTCCCCGACCAGCAGTAGTCGCGCTTGATCCATATTGCGGCGCTTGATCATTGTCCGGAAAGAATCTATCAGCATCGGATAATTCTTGGCTTTCGACAAACGTCCGACGGTGCCAATGACCAGATGATCGTCATTCCAGCGATATCGCCGTCGGGAACGACGGCGCGCATCCGGTTCGGGCGGTAGCCAGCGCATCGTATCAATCCCGTTCGTGACAAGATACAGTTTCGCGACGGGCAACCCGTCGACAACGGTAAGTCGATGGATGCAATCGCGTGATACCGCCGTAAAACGTACGCCCAGACGACAGGCCATCCTGCGCAACCGCGATTTTAGCGAGCGTCCCGTCTCGCCTTGCGTTCCCCGGCCATGTACGCTATGAACATGGCTAGTTCGTGTCAGCAAACCGGCCGCCAAGCCGTAGGCAAGCACGGCGGGATTATGCGAATGAATTACATCCACCCGGTTGCGACGGATAAAGCGGACCAAATTAAACAAAGCGAGCGGGGAAAATGACCGCAGGGAGGAATCGACATTGCCGCACCATTGCGTAATGGGATCGAGGGTCTCTGAAAAAGCGCCGGGATGCGAAAGAAAAGCCGGCGAAACGCGATGTCCGCGCGCTGATAATTCATGCGTCAGGTCGGTAACAACACGCTCCAACCCGCCGCAATCAAGGGATACAACCAATTGCAGAATGTGCATTGAAACCAAGATGATAATGATTCAGCCGGCCATGCGACAACAAAAATCGCGGACGGCTTCGCTTTCATCGCCGAAAAAGGGCAATCCGAAATATTGCGCAAAGCGGATACTGTGTCCTCGTAAATTGATTTCAATGGGACGCCAACGGCCGTCGCGACCATAATATATATCGAAACTGATCAAACGTACGCGAATGGTCATGGCGGCCAATTCCAATGCCAGGCGTTGCAAGGATTGCCAATCGGGCATCTTGCCGGCCTTGGCGAAAACCAGACCGGTATCCGGATGCCGTTCATAACGGGTTGTCGATTTATCGACCGCATAAGAGTATGGTTTCCCCGTTTCGTCGAGCGCGCAGGCCAATCCGCCGGCGGCTTCATTGTCCAGGGAACGGCTGCGACCCATGCGCAGGGCAGCGTTCAGAAAGATCCATTCGTTGGTCAATACGGAACGATAAACGCATGCGCGCACCGTATTCAATCCCAGCGCGTCGGGCGGCGAAAAAAGGCGCATGCAATCATGCTGCCGTAGCAACGGTTGTACGACACAATCCGGTCGGGTAGTGAGCCAGGACGTCAAGTCTTCATCATTCCCGGCGATCACGACACCGGCTCCTCCGCCCGGTCCGCGACTGGTCTTGGCCACAACCGGATAGGATAATTTTTTCGCGTAGTCGGTAACGGAAGCGGCCGGCAAGGAATTACCGTCGGCATCCTCGAACATGCCGTCCTTCCGTTGCAGCAGAATCGAGGGAAAACCGCTTCCCGGGAAGAAGCGGTGATACAAACTTTTATCGACCTGGAGCCAGGCTTCCGGCCAGTGGTTCAGGCAGGTTTCAATTTCGGCCGCCATCAGCTCTTCGGGAACATAGCGCGCGTCCACGACACCGGACAAGTGCGCGCAAACCCGCAGGGTATCCGGCATAAAGCGAAACCGCAAAGGTTTCCAAAAGTCGCGGTGAGCGCGCTCGACTTCCGCCGGGCAGGGTTGTCGAAATTCAGGATGCGCGGCATACAGCGAGGCATAGCGAAGCCGCCAGTCACGGCGCGCCAATTGGCGCCTGCGCATATTCAATAAAGCGTGCTTACAAGCCGCCATGGAAGGTATCGCTCTTTTCTTATGCAAATTGTGCATTTCCATGGCTTATATGCGACGACTCTTAGTCTCTTCCGTTCTCCAATCGACAGGAACGACGGGATCGACGGGCATCGACAACAGTTCTATGGTCTGCGGTCTTAAGCGGTTGTAATACATTTTTTACAACCACTCACTGCGTTCGTTAGAGTAAACAGCCGAGTAAGACAGAGAAGAGTACATCGCGCAGAGGCGCTGAGATGCAGAGTTTGAAGATGAAAAGACGTTTGTCATGGGCA
>PXCX01000272.1 GCA_003565195.1 PVC group bacterium
GAGCCAGGCGATCCGGCAGTCCATCCATCAGGTATGCGAGATCGTGTGTCTTGGGGATATCCATGCCGATGACCAGGTAAACAGCCTTGAGAGACTTTTCTGCCGCCTGTTGCGCATGAAAACAGAGATGCGCGTAACGCATGGCCCGCGTCTTTTTGACGGTGGCCAGTGCGATGTCGCCTTGCGCGTCAAGCAACCATCCCGTCTCCGGATTAGCGCGCATAGACTTCCCTCCCTCTCTGCAATGCCTCGTAATATACTGACTCTCTGCGCTTGCCGTAGCGGTTCAAGATCGATGGCGTTGCCACCAGAAAATCACACGGCACCGGTTTTTGACGGACACCGACATTGAGACGATCCGTCACGGATGATGGACGTTCATGGTCTGGCACGACGACTAAAAAGTCCAAGTCATTGATGTTGCCGTTGTCTTCACGAACCGCCGAGCCGAAAAGCAGCACACGCAGCGGCGCGACTTGTTCGACAATCTTGGGAACGACCTCACCAACCCACCGATGAAGTTGACGTCGAGATGCTTTCATGGCTGCATTATATCCGACCGTAATGCCGGTTGCAAGCCGGGATTTTATGGCCGGGATTTTATGGCGCGGCATGTAGCCTTGCACGCGCTTACACGCATCCTGTCGTTTTCGTTGTTGCCGTTCGTCCGCTACGCGGACACTCAAAACGGCAACTACTTCAGAAAAGCAACACGATGCGAACGTAAAAAGACGTTCAAATCCTCCTGCAAGCCGGTATCACACCGCACCGGAATGATGAAAAAACGCATTTGCATATTTCGAAATCAAAATTCGATGGGGATATACTCCCCGTACCCCTTCCTTTCAATCCGTCCAATATCATGCCCTGGTGTTCGTTCAGCCTTTCGCTTCCGTCTTCGCGCTCCGCGCTTCGCCGCGACAAGCCGCTCAACCCCGCGTCCCGCGGGGCACGGCTCGAACGAACACCCTTGCCTTGCTTGCCCTGAGTTCACCCTGAGCTTGTCGAAGGGCTCACTGCTGCTTGCCCGCCATAGCTCCCTTCAGGGAGCGTCGGCGGGACCTGGGGGGCAAGGCAACCCGGAAGCCGGCGGTGCTGCGGGCGTGGCTCGGGGAGTCGTCGGCGCGGTAAGCGGACCGGCAGAACCCGGCGGGGTTGTGCCAACTGCCGCCACGAAGCACGCGGCGCGATCCCTCATTTGGGCCAAGAGGATCCTCGCTTCCCGAAGGTGACCCCACATACCAGTCCAAACACCACTCACATGCGTTCCCGTGCATGTCGTACAACGTCCCGCTCCGGATGTCGTGCCACGAGCGGCTCTCCAAAGGATGGGCCTCCCGGTATGCGACATCACCAACCGATTGATCTCGCTTGGCCACAAGAAATTGTTGCCGCGTGAAGTACGGCTTCGTGAAGAAGACACGTTCTGTCATGCAAATCATAAATCCAAAATCATAAATCCCATGCGTTAGCCTGTTTCAGGTCAATGCGCCGGATCGAGTGCAGGCCGATTTGATTAGCACCGTCGATCAGCAGGCGATTGTCCGGGCGCGTGCCCTGGCAGCCGCCCAGGCACGGCATCGTATCGCCAGCGGCGTCGAGGAATTCATTCAGGACTGCGTGTGGTCGTTACGCGAACAGACCTCCGATCTGTGTGCCGAGATGCTGAGTTCGATGCGTACCGGCAAGACGGGAGTTCACCAGAAGACGTTATCGAAGCCGAAGAATACAAGGACGTGATCGTTTTGCGGCCACTGATTCGGGAGGATTGCATTAAGCGCAAAGTTCGCGCGCTTGTCTATGCCGGCAGCGTTACCGGAGATATCGGCAAAGCGCTCGATGATTCCCGGAAGATGCATCTGGATCGCGTGGCCGGCAGGCGAGTTCCTTCATGAAGATTATGGTTTATGACATGTTGATCGTAAAAGCTGCCCAAAAAGCCAAGGTCAACCGCATTCTGACCCTGAACGAATCCGATTTTTCAAAGTTGTGCCAGAAGCAACCGATAACCGTGTCGGCGCCCTGATGCGATATTATGGGAATCATGCCTCCCGACATCGATAAATCCATAGGCGACGAGAAGACCCTGCTTCTCCCTTTTGGCTTCGTGTTGGTGTGTCCCAGCCTTCGCCCTGACGAGGCTACGGCGTGGTATTCCCGCTGATCCCGCTTTGCCCGGTGGGCTATGCGGGATATGAGGCTGAAATTCACGAACGGATGAATCCGGCATTGGGAAACCGGGAAACGTTGCGGCTGTGTCAATTTCGACGATGAACGCCTGTTGGGGTTGCGCGATTTGGCGGAGGGAAAGGCTCGCGGAGATGCGGAGAACGCGGAAAGGAATGGGTGAGATCGCGGGTGGCAGGGTCGCTTGTGCGACCAGGAGTTTCTCCGGAAAGGCCGCTGGGACGATCTGTTCGTGGTCGATTTGCCGACCAAGAGACCCTGCCTCGCAATGGGGTGGGCGTCTTTTTTTAGGTATCCGGTGAGTCCGAACTTTGGCTTGCGCGGATGACGGTGTGTGTTATGATTCGGGTGATCGGGATTCTCGGAACGGGATGCGTTTGTACGGCATCAAGGCAACCGTTGACGTATATCGTTCCGGGTGGGATGATATGCATGACGTATAACAGTATGTTGGCTGTGGAACGAAACGTGACTTCACACAAGCTCGCCTTTTTGTTACCATACTGCCGCTGGAAAAGGAGGAACGAATCATGAGCACAGCCGTTGCAGACGAGATACTGGGCAGCGCACTGAAGCAGCCCGACACGGACCGCGCACGCATAGCGGAGGCACTTATCGCCAGTCTTGATGTCTCTGCGGATCAGGAGGTCGACCAGGCGTGGCAGGTCGAAATAGACAGGCGACTCCGCGAGATCGACTCAGGCGCCGTGAGGTGCGTTCCTTGGGAAGAAGTCAGAGACCGACTCTACCAGAACGCGAATGTACAGCGTTGATGTCCATCCCGATGTGTATGGCGAGCTTGAGCACTCGCGCGCGTGGTACGAAGAACGTGCGGAGAACCTGCCTGGGGACGGAGTTCCTGGTCGAGGTCGATAGAGCTATCGAGACCGTGCGCGAATCGCCCGCCATTTGGCCGTTCCGAGATGAGCGACGATCTATCCGGCGATACCTCGTTCATCGCTTTGCTTAATGAGTATCGTGAATTATCTAAACTTATAATGCTATTGAATGCAATGTCATCCCATGGAATATTGGAATGATGGAAGATTGGAATAATGACAAGAGGCCAAAAACCGATATTTTGCAAACCGGAAACTATGCAACGCAAAATTGGCGTATCACCGGACGCTGA
>PXCX01000181.1 GCA_003565195.1 PVC group bacterium
GACGTTCGGCAGGATGTTCTACACGGTGACGCGTGACGGCAGACCTCAGGGACGTTGCTCTTCGGGTATTACCCCATGGCCCTCCGTTTGCGCAGATTCAGGATTTCCGCAGCTTTCTTTAGGGGTTAGCACCGATTGTCGGCATGCGGCGTACACGGTAATCTTTTGTTACGAATCGAGTCGGATTCCGCTGCCTGCGGTCGGGGACGGCTGGCAGGGGACAAAGAAAAGGAAATACTGAATAAATCACGGAGGAAAACGCCATGCAACAGAATAAGGGACTTCAATTGATCACGATCGAACAACTCCTCGAGATGCAAATCAACGAAATACCGTTCACGCTTGTGGATTCGTTGCCTCGCGAAAGCTACGACCAAGGCCATATTCCCGGCGCCGTGAATCTTTCCTCGGATGCCATCACGCAAAAAGCGAACGACATACTGGACAAGAACGAAACGATTGTCACCTACTGCGCGAACTACACCTGCGAAGCGAGCACCATCGCCGCGAGGAAGCTCATGGATCTCGGGTACGAGCGGGTGTTCGACTTCAAGGCCGGCAAGCACGCCTGGAAGGAAGCGGGCTTCGACCTTGAGACATAGCCGGGAGTGCAATAACTCTATAGCGTGCCATCGCGCTTCAGTCCTCCCACGAAGACCTCTTGCGAGAAAAGCAGAGCGCTATCGCGGTATAGCGTGATCATGCAGGACATCGCCGTTTGTCGGCTTGGTTTTCATGACGCCGACTGTTGCCGCCATTGTTCCCAGGCCTCTTGAAGGACGCCGGCGCCGACGATCACAACTTTCCGTTTCGCTGATTTCATGCCTGCTTCCCTGGTTGTTGTCATTACTTTATCCTCGTCCGGATCGCCGTCACGTTGCATGCATAAGGAACTTGGCGGTTTATTTTAGGGGTTTTACCGATATTCAGAAAGGCGACGAAATGGTACGTTGCATACATTCGTCATGTCGAATACGCTGGCGGAAAAAAAACTGGAAACAAAAACCCTGTAACAGGAGACCACAATGAAATCGAACGATCCCGAGACCAAATGCAAAGAAGATCTCATCAAGGAACTGAACAAGGATCTTGCATTGGAGTACGCCGCCGCAATCCAATACATACAGCATGCATCGGTGATTTCGGGCGGGGAATACGATACCATCCAGAAGGAGCTGCTCGTGCATTCCCGGGAGGAAATGCAGCACGCCGTATCCCTGTCGGAACAAATCGACTTTTTGGGCGGCGCGCCCACGGTCGACGTAGAGGAACGAAAGGTTGCCCCGGAAAGCCTGGAGATGCTCAAGCAGGATCTGGCGGGAGAAGACATCGCCATCTCTCGCTATCGCGAACGAATCGCCCAGGCGGAAACGATGCAGGAGTACGGTTTGCGCCGTGTCTTGGAGGATATCCTCGTCCAGGAAGAGGAACACAAGCGCGATCTCCTGACAGTTATCGAGAAAAAATAAGATCATCGAAAGGGAACCGGACATGAAACGAGCGGCAACACAGTGCAGCATCTGTGGAAAAACGTTGACCCCGGAAGAAATCGAGATCGGAAAATCTCTCGTCTGTCCGCGGTGTGACCCCAAGCGGCGTAAAGAACAGCGGTCCAATGATCGTGCTCGCGCCACAACAGGACGAACTTCGCCCACGATGTGACAGACGTCAACTGATTGACACGCAACAAGCCGTCATTAGTGCCTTGTTCCTGCATGTATGCTTAGAAACACAAGAAAGAACAAGTTCGAACAGTATGTGAGTGTATGAGTATGTGAGTGTGTGGGTGAAGAAACTCACACACCCACATACTCACACACCCACACACTTCGGTTGCGGGCGAAGCCCGCATTAGATCATAGGTCCATTCACGAAACTATGAACTCAACACGGAGCAACGCAATGCAGCCTGACAACCTTCATATCGACACGAACACCACGGCGTTGATCGTGACGGACATTCAATACGACTTCCTGCCCGGCGGCGCACTGGCGGTAGAGCACGGCGATGCGATTCTGGACGGCGTGGCGAAACTCATGACCTCAGGCCCATTCCGCATCATTGTCGGAACTCAAGACTGGCATCCGGAAGGACATATTTCCTTCGCAAGCCAGCATACGGGGATCGAACCTTTTGATACGCTGACCATCCACGGGCACGAGGAGACGGCATGGCCGGATCACTGTATCCAGAACACGCGCGGCGCGGAACTGGTAAGCGACTTGCCCTGGGTGCGTGTGGCGGCCATTATCCGCAAGGGCATGGATCGGCAGGCGGACTCCTACAGCGTCTTCCGGAACAACTGGGACGCCTCCGGTGAACGTCCCCGGACCGGTTTGGCGGGATACCTGCGGGAGCGCGGCATCACGACGGTCGTGCTCTGCGGATTAGCCCGTGATGTATGCGTCTTCTGGAGCGCGCAGGACGCGATTGAGGCAGGTTTCGCAACGGTCTTGGCATGGGATTTGACGCGCGCGGTGCAGCCGGACCAGGACGCGCGAAATCGACAGACGCTGGCAGATCAGGGGGTCACAATCGTGGAGTCCAAGCAGATATTTGCGACCTGATGCAACGGCTGCCGCTACCGCATCAGGTTAAGGTAATTAGTAATTGTATTTGCGTCTTATCCTGATACACAAACGAAACGACAACTGCGATACTTGCGGAAGTTATCAGTTCAGCCAATTGCGCAGCGCCCCTCTTATCGAAAGGGAGAATGAGTCGCCATGATCAGAACACAACAGAGCACAATGAAGACCCTCAAGACCCGTGGCAGGATGCAGATCGAAAACGCCGCCAAGATTAAAACCGTTCATGTTGACAGACGGCTATCCCTGAGTGTGATCCGGCTGGATGCGCCCGGTTTGCCGAGAGACCAGCCGCGAACCGATATTTTGCGAAACATCACAGGTGTCTACGGCGTGCGACTTGATGCGCCGCGCAACACCTTGCAAGTCCTGTACAACGGAACACGAAACACGGCGCGTCAGATCATGACGCTTTTACGCACGCCCGCAGCGGGACGTCGCTAGACACGAATTCAAACAGAGGAGAAATACATGAGGTATGCATTGAACGGAAAAGTGGCGCTGGTAACCGGCGGGTCAAACGGCATCGGCCGGGCTACCTGCATGGCATTTGCGCGGCATGGCGCCAATGTGGTCGTTTCGGACGTGGATGAAAAGAGCGGCAACGAGACGAAAACGCACATCGAGGCAGCGGGTGGCAAAGCGATATATATTGCCTGCGATGTTGCCGACCCGGAAGCGGTCAAGCATTTGATAGATCACACCGTGTCGACCTACGGGGC
>PXCX01000274.1 GCA_003565195.1 PVC group bacterium
CGGCGAAACGACGGGGAAAATCCGGTGTGATCGCAATCCGTTGGCCGAACGGAAGATTGGCCAGCACATGTACACGATGGGGCGTTCCCTGCAATTCCAGCACATCGCGTTGCCGGAACGCCATCCGTACCCCGGCAGCCCGCGCATTGCTGCGGGCTGCGGCAATCATGGCTGGATCGCGGTCGGCAGCCTGAATACGAACGGTATCCCCGCGGCCGGCACGGCGTAGTTCTCCCTTCAGCCGGGTTAGCTGCGCAGCGTCGGCTGCGCTGAAATTGGCCCAGCGCTCAAAACCAAATCGTTCCCGCAACAACCCCGGAGCCCGGTTTTGCGCCCATTGAGCTGCTTCAATCGCCAACGTGCCCGATCCACACATCGGATCAATTAAGGCCGTCTTGCGATCCCATCCCGACAAGCGCACCATTGCCGCGGCCAACGTTTCGCGCAAGGGTGCTCCGCCGGTCTGTTTCCGATAACCGCGCCGGTGCAATGCCTCGCCCGATACGTCCAGATACAGAGCGCATTTTTCGCCCACCAAATACACAAAGATATCCACGTCGGCATCGGTACGGTTCACTGAAGGACGGCGGCCGGTTCGTGCGCGAATCTGATCCACAATGGCGTCTTTAACCTTGAGCGCGACATAGTTTCCGTTAGTACTCCATGTGGCACGGATAACCGCTCGCACCGACAATGTCTGTGACGGCGTCAAGACATCAGACCAGTCGATCGCCCCGACACCGCTATAAAGCGACTCCTCGTCCAACGCCCGGAAGCGGCTTTGCAAAGATTGGATCCGTTGGGCAATCCGGCTGGAGAGACAAGCCCGCCAACCTTCCTCGCGGAGACCCAGAAAGGGAATCCCGCCACGATTCAAACGGACGCCGGCAAATCCAAGGTCGCGCAACTCGTCGCATAATGCCTTCTCAGTGCCGGGAATGGCGGCGGCAAAGAATTCGCAGCGGACTTTTTCTGCTGTAACTCCGGTCGGTTTCGATGACACAACAATCCTTCCCTCCTATGCCTGGTCGCTTGGGCGCACCGATTCGACGACCGATCGAAACGCCTCCAGCAACAAACCGACATCTACGGAATACGCAATATACAAGACACCCCGGTTCATCCAATGCACCGCCTGTTCCGATGTCTCGACAAATGTGCCGACCGTTTTACCGGCGGCACGGGACCGATTCACGATATCCGTCATGGCATCCTGCACCCGTGGATGGTCGGTCTGACCCGGAACCCCAAGCGATTGCGAGAGATCATACGGTCCGATAAACAGGACGTCGATTCCCGTTACTGTTAGGATGGCATCCAAATTCTCGAATCCGGTCTGTCCCTCAATATGCGCGACCACCAGTTGTCCGCGGTTGGCCAATCCGAAATATTTCTGTTTGTCGATCTGGGTATATTGAGCGGCTCGCACAAAGCGGCACACCCCTCGTTGGCCGACCGGATGGAATTTTGCGGCGTCGACCAGGCGTTGCGCGTCGGCCGGCGTATTGATTTCCGGTGCTTGGACCGCGTGAGCGCCGATATCCAGTGCCCGTTGCACGTATTCCGCCTGGTTCGCCGGAATCCGAATGACTGGGCTGATCCCGGCCAACTCGCAGGTTCTCACCAATTGTTGTGCCGTTTCAAAACCCAGTGGACCGTGTTCCATATCGATGATGGCGAAATCGAAACCGGCCAATCCCGCCAGCTCGTAAATGGTGGGTTCACTCATCTTGCAGAACGGGCCCACGGTTGTCTGTCCGGCGGTCAATGATTTTTGCAGTGGATTGTCTTGAATCATCGCATATCCTTTTTGTTCTCGGCGTGTACGGAACCCTATTACAGTAAACGAGCCATATGCTACCCTGAAACCAGGCGATTCGTCAAATAGCTTCGAAGTCGCAAATTGTTTGAGTAAATGAGTCGAAGAATATCAGAGCTTTATAACATGTTGACGGACAATGTGTTGAGTTCAAGAAACACATCCGTCCTGAACTACGAACGCTGAAACTGTGCTTGCAGCATCACAGACGGAATGGTATAATTGTAAGATGCAAAAAACGTTCTGTGAGAGTACGCTTGGGCGCGCGTTTGCCGGTATCGGATGGATTGCGGCGGGATTGGTGCTGGCCATGCTGATGCTCAAGATAAACCGGCCAGCCCGAAATCTCAATCCCGGAAACGTGGTGGACCAGGAAACTGGCGCTGCCGCCCTTGAGGCGTCCGGCACGCTGGCGGATAATGCTGATCTTCTGGCCAACTTCGCCCAAGACCCCGATTTTATCGATCAGGCGGCTTTCAAAGCCATCAAGGAGCATCCGTCCGTTTTTCTGGTTGACATCCGCACACCCAGGGAATGGAAAGGGGGCCGCATTCCAGGCGCCGTGCTGGTTCCATTGCAGGAGCTCAGGGATCGCCTAGACGAGGTCCCGCGAGATCGCCATGTGATATTGTACTGTCGCACCGCAAACCGTACCCGACAAGGACTCCGGATTCTGCGGAATGCGGGATACCCGACTGTTCGTCACCTGCGTGGCGGCATTCATGTCTGGGATGGCCCAATCGAAACCGATACTGCGTCTGGAAAGTTATGAAAAATTCGGATGCTACCTTATACTAATGTTGCCGCGATCATAATCGCTTGTGCTCTGGTAGCGGCGTTCCCGTCCATGGCGACGGCCTAAGAACTGGCCGGGCGCGACGACGAAGCGGCCGGCTGGTTTCGCAAAGCCGCCAGGATAATGCCCGAACCGGACCGGGTCAGCAAGGGATATGAATGATGACAGAAAGTAAGTCGAACCATGTCGCCATAATCGGAGCCGGTCTCGGAGGAATTTCCGCCGCTCTGTCTCTCGCCCTTGAGGGCTACCGTGTTTCCGTCTACGAGAAAAACGACAGGATCGGCGGCAAACTAAACTGGATTGAGGCGCAGGGTTACCGATTCGATCTCGGCCCGTCGATTCTGACGCTGCCTGCCATCTTCAATCGTACATTCCGCAAGGCCGGAACCCGATTCGAGGATGAGGTGCCGCTATGCACCGTCCGACCTCACTGGCGTAATTTCTTCGAGGACGGCACCGTGATCGATCTGCACCCCGACCCTGATGTCATGGCGGCGGAGGCGGAGCGGGCGGGTGAACCGGCCCGAAATGTGCATCGCTTCCTGGACTACGCCGGAAGGTTGTTCGACGAAGTCAGCCGTGGTTACTTCGACGAGGGGCTCGATTCCGCCAGTGATTTCCGCGCCTTTTACGGATTGTCCGGATTCCCCAAATTCGACTTGTTGCACACCATGCATCAGGGCGTGGCGCGACGTTTTAAGACAGCCTATTTCCGCGATATTTTTGATTTCTTTATAAAGTATGTGGGCTCCTCCGCCTACCGCGCGCCAGCTTTCATGAACTGCCTGCCGACCATTCAGTTCCGGCACGACCTTTGGTATGTGCGCGGCGGCATGTATGGTATCGCGCTCGCGCTCGGACGCCTGATGGACAGGCTGGGCGTCGAAATGCATCTCCAGAGCGATGTTCAGGAGATCATGCTTTCGGACGACGGCGGCGCGGTGCGCGGTCTGCGCCTCGCATCGGGCGAGACAGTCGTGTGCGAAAACATTGTTTCCAACCTCGAGGTGATTCCCGCTTGCCGAAGGTTGCTACACCTGCCGGAGCGGGAGCTGGCTCGTATGCAACGCCGGCTCGAACCGGCTTGCTCCGGGCTGGTGATCGATATCGGTCTCGATCGCGCTTACGAAAATCTGGCCCACCACAATTTCGTCTTCTCTGGTAACCAGAAGAATCATTTCCGCACCGTCTTTCAACGGCACGAGCTTCCCTCAGACCCCACCCTCTATGTGGTGGCCGCCTCCAGGACGGATCCCACGGTAGCGCCGGAGGGATGTGATGGCCTGAAGATTTTGCCGCATATTCCCTATTTGCGCCCTGATCGCCCAGTAACCCAGGAGCAGTATATGGCCTTGAAAGACATGGTCCTGGCAAAGCTCGAACGCGTGGTCTGCCCGGATCTGCGACGGCATATCGTGTACGAACATGTATGGACACCGGAGGATATTGAGCGACAGTACGGCTCCAACGGCGGATCTATCTACGGCGTTGTGACCGATAGGTTCCGGAATTTCGGTTTCAAGGCCCCGAAAGCCTCGCCACACACGGCGGGACTGTATTTCGTCGGTGGTTCCGTGAATCCCGGAGCTGGTATGCCCATGGTATTCCTGTGCGGTCAGAATGTTGCACGGAAAATCGTAACGCGCGACCGGGATGGCGGCACATGATATGGTTCGCAACACGCACGTTGTCGGAGATTGCCGCATGAACGAATCTTTTAGTGAAACCCTGAGTCGCCAGCAGGATCTGGCCGAAGAACTGCGATTGGCGCCTCTAAGCCTGCGCCGCTCGCATCTTGACGCTCTGCAGGAAGGCATTCAACGCCATACGCCCGCCTTGCTGGAGGCGTTGCGGGCGGACCTGGGCAAGCCGCCCGAGGAGGCCTGGACCTCGGAGGTGGGACTCGTGCTGCGCGACATCCGCCACGCCCGGCGGAATCTAGGTCGCTGGGCGCGCCCTTGCCGCGTGCGTTCGCCGCTCATCCTGCAGCCCGCCTCCGCGCGCATCGTGCCGCAACCGCTGGGCGTCGTGCTCATAATTGGCCCATGGAACTACCCGTTCCAACTTCTTTTTGCGCCGCTGGTTTCTGCTATAGCGGCGGGTAATACCGCCTGCCTCAAACCCTCCGAATTCGCGCCGCACTGTGCCCAAGCCGTGGACGCCCTGTGCGCCGATGTGTTTGATTCCGATCACGTGCGAGTTCAAAACGGAGACCACCATATCAGTGCCGCCCTTTGCGATTTGCCCTTCGACCATATATTCTTTACCGGTTCCACCGCAACCGGACGCAAGGTAGCGCAAGCCGCAGCCGCCAACCTTGTACCCGTGACACTCGAGCTGGGAGGCAAATCTCCTTGTGTCATTGCTCCGGATGCACCCTTGCAGACCACTGTGCGGCGGATCCTGTGGGGTAAATTTCTTAATGCGGGACAAACCTGTATTGCCCCGGACTACCTGCTCCTCCCACAGTCCCGGCAGACGGAACTGGAAAAGGAAATGGTACGCCAGACAAGCCAATGGCCGGCCGTAGGATCGCGTATAGTTAACCGCTTCCACTTCGAGCGTCTGCGGGCATTGCTGGCGGACACTGATATCCTTTGCGGTGGTGCTTGTGATGAGAGAACGCTGACCATCAAGCCTGCGCTGGTGCGCCTGGAGAGTGATGAGCATCCCCTCATGAAGGAGGAAATCTTTGGACCTGTGGCACCCCTGTTGACCTACAGCGACGACGAGGACGCCATGGCGCGTATACGCCGCCGTCCGCCGCCGCTGGCGCTTTACCTGTTTACGCATGACCGGCGGCGGATCGAGACGTACCGGAAGCGGATCCAGTGCGGTGGGGTGTGCGTTAACGACACCATAGCCCACGTCTTGCCCGCAGACCTGCCGTTCGGCGGCGTGGGTGCCAGCGGTCAGGGCCGCTATCACGGTCGCCACGGCTTCTACAACTTCAGCCATATGCAAGCCGTTTTACGCCGCAATCTGTGGCCTGACCTTTCAATGCGCTATCCGCCATACCGCATCCCGCTGAAACATCTCCGGCGCGCCTACCAACTGCTGTCGCGCTGATCGGCGTATGTGCAATGGTAAAGGCTTGCGGTCAATTGGACCTTGTTTACTCAGTCAATCCACACGGCGATTCTTCGCCGCTGTGATTCCGGGTTCAGACTTTGCGTTTTTGCAAGGGGGATGGTATAATCGCGCGAATCGTTTGGTGTGATCCGTTGCGGCCAGAAATCCAAGAAGGAAGGGTAGTATGAAAACGTTTTTCCCGAAAATCAATAAGATCGCCTACGAAGGTCCGGATTCGCGGAATCCTCTGGCTTTCAAGCATTACGATCCCGATGCCATGGTTGCCGGCAAGACTATGCGTGAGCATTTGCGTTTTTCAGTCGCCTATTGGCATACCATGAAGGGGACGGGCGCCGATCCGTTTGGTGGCGGATCCTTACTGCGGCCGTGGGACGCATCTGAGGACCCGATGACGGCGGCGGAAGATACGTTGCGCGCCGCGTTCGAGTTTTTTACTAAACTCGGCGTCGATTACTACTGTTTCCACGACCGGGACATTGCGCCGGAAGGCGATACGCTTGCGGAAGCTAACCGTTATCTTGACCGGATTACGGCGTTGGCCGGAACGTTACAGGCGGATACGGGCATCAAATTGCTCTGGAACACCGCCAACCTGTTTAGTCATCGTCGATTCAGCAATGGCGCGGCGACCAATCCGGATGTTGCCATCACGGCGTATGCCGGCGCACAGGTAAAAAAAATGCTAGAGACCGGCCATGCACTGGGGGCCGAGAACTACGTCTTCTGGGGCGGCCGGGAAGGCTATGCCACGCTGCTCAATACGGATATGAAACGGGAACTGGATCATCTGGCCCGCTTTTTGCATATGGCGGTGGACCATGCCCGCGCGATTGGTTTTACGGGCCAGTTTTTGATTGAACCCAAACCCAAGGAACCGACCAAGCACCAATATGATTTCGACAGTGCCACGGTTATCGGTTTCCTGCGGCAATACGATCTGCTCGATCATTTCAAACTCAATATCGAAGCCAATCATGCCACCTTGGCGGCCCATTCGTTTGAACACGATTTGACGATGGCCTCGATAAACGGCCTGCTCGGCAGCGTGGACGCAAATCGTGGCGATCTGCTGCTCGGCTGGGATACCGATCAGTTTCCGACGGATTTGTACAGCGCCCTGTACGCCATGTTGGTGATCCTGGAACAAGGCGGACTGGGAAGCGGGGGTCTGAACTTTGACGCCAAGGTACGGCGCGATGCATTCGATCTGGAAGATCTTTTTATCGCCCATATCGGCGGTATGGATACCTTCGCCTACGGTCTCAAGGTGGCTGCCCGTCTGATCGAAGACGGGGTTTTAACGGATGTCCGGCGCAAACGCTATGCCTCGTTTGACAGCGGACTGGGCGCCGAATTTGAAGCCGGCCGGCTTTCGCTTGCGGATCTTGAAAACTACACGCTGGAAAATGGCGAACCGATCCCGGTCAGCGGCAAGCAGGAATTATTGGAGAATATCATCAACCAGTACCTGATAGGAGGATAAGGGTGCCGGAGCCGAATAGGGCCGCACCCAATTAACTTGCCACCCGACACGCGAAACCACGGCGATTCTTCGCCGCAAGCGCATCTTTAGCCGCTCTTGACACCTCCGGATCGGGTTGCTACATTTACCACCATGAAAGCGATCCACCCAACCGGTCCCAGCCTGTCTGCGTGCGGACCTGACTGCGCCGAAGCTTCGGCATGCAGGCACGCACAGGCAGGCGGGCGGTTGCCCGTGCCGTCTGAAAAGTCGATCTTCAAATCAAGTTTCCGAATCCGTAACCCCGAAGTTGTTAAAGCGTTTGTTATAACGTTCGCGTTTTCTCTTGCAACGTCCGTCCCTTCTTTTGCGCAGGATGTTCCTCATCGTATCCGTCCCAGCCTGCCGGCAAATCTGGCGGCCGGCCGCGGCGAGACAACCGTCGCGCTGCCCAATCTGCCCGTAGGCCTCTATTCATTCTATATCCATGGCTCAATCGATCCCCAGGGGCGCGAACAGCTCGCGCGAGTCTGGAAGCCTTGTCCCATGGTATTCGAAGCGCGCAGCGCCGACGGCGAAATAGTATCTCAAGGAAGGCGGCTGCTTAAACAATCCTTCGATACCCGGCGCATGCAGGGGTTCCATCTGCAAGTTTATGAGTCGGGTAATTATACCGCTACCTTCCGCCTGGCGGATAACGCGCAGGAGATCGCTATCATTGAGGGGATAGAGGTGGTCAATCAACTTCACGAGCTGCCGTTTGAAGCGATAAAAGAAACGCAGAACCTTGAACAGGGAGAGGTCGAAAGACTGGACGAATTGACCGAAGATCGAAAACAGCGCGACGATCTTATCTGGGCAACCCTGCCTCCGCTGAATATACATTTACAGGTGCATGGGCAGGTCGGTCCGTTCCGGCAACCGCCAGAAGGAGTTGAGGTTCCTCAATGGGTATTGGAAGAGCACGAGGGCCAGCATGCCGCCCGACGCATTCGCAACCTGTTTATCCCGCGCAATTTCATAAATACGGAAACTGGCGAGATGGTACTCTCTCACAAAGATTTTCTCGCTGGTAAACCGATAGTCGACGGCGAATGGGAAGACGACGGCACTGGGATTTTCTTCAGTCGCGCTGATTATCCACAGCTCGATCATGATATTTATTTGTCACCCCTGGCGGACATTCTCGGAAGTAATGTTCAGATGTATCTGGGACTGCTGGGAGCATGGGATTATCGCGGCTACAGCATAGCCCAAAGATATTTCGAGAATGGCGATCCGGAGACCGGCCACGACGCGGCGCTCGCGCTCGTGCGCATAGCTCACGACTGGCCCGCGCTGGAGATGAGTCTGCATGAACATAGACTTAACACCCACGCCCCCGATTTCGAATACAACACTGACTGGAGCAATCCGCGCCGCCGCAACGGTAAATATTTCTATTCCGGCTGGGCCGGCGGTGTGGCGATGGATTTGATGAGGGCTTACGACAAGCTGTTCCCATACATCCAGGAAAATCAGGTCTTCGCCGATGCGGTAAACCGGTTTGTCCCATTCATTGAGACACCTGAAGACGTTGTCGCTTTCCTCGACCAAAGGCTTGTATACGGATCAGTTCGCGATTATCGCCGCGATATTATCAGGGGGCAGGGAATTGAAGACCTTGCCGGCGAAGTGCTCGGCCCCCACCAGAGAACCGCCCAGTTCTTCGATCTCACCCGCCAGCATGCCACGATATACCCCTTCTCTGGAACGTTTAAGGAGCTATACGGAACCGCGCTTGGCAGACTTGGGCATTATCATATCGGCTCGACCGGCTACGCTCGCGGCAGCGCGGCAAGCCTGATTCGCAAAGCGCGTTCGATTAAACATGCTCGCGAAGCCGGGCTCGATCTGCCGATGGATATCAGCGACGTGGATAGATATGCCAAAGTCCGCGCTGCGGGTGATTTCCTGATCGATCATTTCGTCGCCGGCGGATTTACCATGATGTCCGGTACGGCCAGCGGCGGCACCCACAGCGGGCCGAATTATTGGCAAAACCGCATCGGCCGATCCATGTCTGCAGCGGCGGTCGAACTCTGGGGCGACCCGCGCCATGCATGGTTGCTGGTTAATGTCCACGGCGTTGATGAAGAGAATATCGTTGAGATTGCCGAGGGATTCGAGCATCCTGTTCTACATAACGAATCCAGATATCTGGCGGGGTGGGGCGGCATCATGGAGTTCGGCGTTGAAGAGACCGATGTTCGCAACAAGACCGCCGCGTTCCTCAACGTTTCGCGTGGACAGGGACACGCTCACCACGACCATCTCGACCTCAACCTTTACGCAATGGGGCTGCCAGTCTCGGTAGACCTGGCGCAAAGGGATGAAGGAAATAACTGGACGCGACCGGGGGCTGGATGGAGCTTTCTGCATAACCGCGCCATAGCCCACGACACCGACGATCCGCGCCAGGCCGGAAACCAAGCGGGCGAGCCGTGGCTGCGCGCGTTCGACCCGCCGCTCATGCGCGGAAGCTATGTGGATAACCGTGGCGAGATCAGGCTCGACCGCGATGTCATTCTTATGCAGGTCGGCGACAGTCATACATATTACGCGTTCGATGTGCAGCGACTCTCCGGTAGCGAAACCCATACCTGGTGTTTCCACGGTATCGAGAGCAAAGACCTTGATATCAACATACCCATGCGCGAAGAAGTCGTTCGCTGGACAGACCGCATGCTTCCCGGCAGGGGCGATAAAGACCTGCCGCTCAGCCAGCGAATTGGCGAAAACGTTCATAAACTGCAAGCCGTTTGGACGGCAACCCGCGAAGAACACGAATACGAGCATCAGTTCCGGGGCGGCGGAACCGTTCGCACCGTGGCGCTTGAGCCGTCTGTTCTAGGCGATCTGTATAACCCTGATCTACCGGAAGCGCATGTGCGTGCCACGCTGCTCGGCCATGAAGCAGCTACGGTCATGGTCGCCAAACCATTCTCGCAACCATACCGCTACGCATTCCCATTCCTCTGGGTGCAGCACGACGCTCCAGAGGATGGCTCAACTATATATCCGGCAATATACGAATGGTATCGCGGCGATACGCCCATCGTCGAAGAAGCAGAATTGGTCAGCCGCGACCCACTGCTTGTGCGCGTGACAACGACCGCCGGGCAAATAGACAGCTATTATCAGAACGGCGATGAGTTCATGGCCGTCTCGCGCGATCAAAACGGTGTCCGCTTCGCCCAGCTTTCCGGCGGCAAGAGCTTGCAGGCCGACGGCATAACCATAAACGCGCAGACGTCGCGCTACTCGACGCCGATTGTAACCGTCGATTACGTCAAAAGACAATTCACAACAGGTGACGATCTTCCCGCGCTTGACAGCGCCATGATCGGTAACGATGGGCGTAAGAGTTACTATCTCCTAGAAGGTCAAGGCCGCGAGTTCTATTCTCCGCACAGTCTGCTGGCTCACACCGGCCAGGTCGAAGATTTTGAAATCATCGATGACGAAACAATCCGGCTGAAGACCAGCCAGAGACTCTTCCACGCGGGGATAGGCAACCGCAAGTCCGAAGGATTTGTCGTTACCAACGAGGATCACTCCTGGCATTTCCGTTCAACCGGTCAGCGCGACCAGTACAGGGTGATAAACAGGCCGCCCGATCAGATCCTGACCGAAAACGTCTTCTCCGATAGAACCGGTGACGGCCTGGTTCACGCATACACCTATGAGATCGGACTAGGCGATACCGTTGATATCCCCGCGAACATCATCGTCCGCCGGTCGGATGATGGATACGAGCTGAAAACCAACACTCCGGTTAGCGGCAATATCAAGGGAACTAATGTCAAGTTTGCACCTTCGCTGGAATGGCAGCGGGTGGACTGATCTAATCCCTGTTAAAGGGACACGTCACCGGAAAGGCACCTTAAATACCGGTCGAGGTCCGGAAAGTCTAGCCAGCTTCGCTGAAAGTGTTCAGGGGTTCAGAGTTCAGTGTTCAGGCCGGATTTCCTGAACGCTGAACACCTGAACACTGAACGCTTTGGGCCGCAACAACTTAGACCGCCGCATGTGAAATGTTCGACTCATTTACTCAAACAATCCATGATTAAGGAGCTAATCTGACATGAAAAAACAGGCAAATTATTCTGATAATGACTGACACCCAACGCTGGGACATGCTTGGCTGTTATGGCCAACCGGAACTGCACACTCCATGCTTAGACCAGTTAGCGGCTACGGGTATGCGCTTTGAGCTCAATCCGTGGACTTACCTCATTCTGCATCATGTTCTCTGACTGTAAATTCCGCTGGTTGCCGGCACGACGCACCTTTTTGCCGGTTCTTATCGTCGGATCCTACAATTCAGGAACTGTTTATTTGACCATGGACAGATTTTCGCTGAATTTAATGTTCGTTGAGTTGTGCGCTTCCGATTAATTGTCTGTCCCTAATGGCGTGTTTGAACATCTAACATCGAACGTCCAACGTCGAACATCGAACCAAGACTCAGCACTTCGATGTTCAATGTTCGAGGTTCGGTTGCGGGCGCAGCCCGCCTTAGGGGATGGTTGGATTGTCGCGTGTACGAGTGCGTGTACGAGTATGGCGAAACAATGTCGTTTCATTCGCTGTATTCGTACACCTACTGTCGTACACTTTGATCTCCGGGAAGTTACAGGTTCGTCTAAAAAGGGGTGTCATGCCAAGGGGTGATGGAATGGGCTATGGATGGCGGCGTGAGATGCGGCCGCGGCGCGCGAACGATCCCGTGCATGCCGCGCGCCGCTGTGTTCGCTGGGCGCTGCCTGTGTTGCCGATTTTGATTTTTGGCGCGTTTTGCACCTTGGTCGGTGTCTTTTTGGCGCAGCAACCACCCCGTTTGTTTCGTTATACCATCGATGAAATCATCGTTGAGGAAAGATTTCACGAAGTGGGCCGTATCGTGCTGGTATACGTGGGGATTTTGGTCGCCGGCCAGTTGGTCACCGCCCTGAGCCGGTTTTGGATGACGGTGGCGGGGCAGCGGTTGTTGCATACCATGCGGATTCAACTTTACGATCATATGCAGTCGCTGCCGTTGACGTTTTTCGACAATCACCGCATCGGTGATTTAATGGCGCGGGTTACCGGGGATGTACGGCAGGTCGAGAGCCTCATCCTCCATACCGGGAATTCCCTGGTCCGTCAGATATTCGGCATGGGATTCGCCTTGTATTACATGATACGTTACAGTCCTTTTTTGACTGCGCTGATTTTGGTTCCCGTCCCATTGCTGGCGGTTGGCGTGTTTTATTTTTCGCGGCGGATGCGCGTGCGATATCGCGCGATTCGCGAAGCGATGGGCACCCTCGGGGCCAAATTGCAGGAAAATCTTTCGGGAATACGCGTTATTCAAGCATTTCATCGCGAGCCGGAGGAGCATGAACGGGTAGTTGCGGTCAGCCGGGATG
The DNA here is from genome assembly GCA_003565195.1 of PVC group bacterium. Lineage (GTDB taxonomy): Bacteria > Verrucomicrobiota > Kiritimatiellia > CAIKKV01 > PXCX01 > PXCX01. The sequence goes on from PXCX01000274.1 coordinate 12,627, forward strand.
TGATGGCCCGTTCGATTCGTGCAACCCGGCTGGCGGTGGTTGTGTATCCGGTGATGCATTTTATCGCTGCCAGTGGTGCCGTCATTGTGCTGGGGGCCGGCGCCGTGTTGATATCGCGGGATGCCCTGACGATTGGCGCCTTGACGGCCTTTTCCATGTATGTTGCCCATTTTTATCAGCCGATCAATGAATTCGTGCATACATTTGACACCATTCAACGCGCGCTGGCTTCTGGTGAACGGATTTTCGATGTGTTGGATACGGAGTCCGATATCCGTGATCCGGAGGATCCGGTTCCGATGCCTCCGCCGCGCGGTGCCGTAACATTTGATCACGTGACATTCGGATATTCGGATTTGGAAATGGTATTGCGTGATATTTGCGTTGAGATCCACCCCGGCCAACGGGTTGCACTGGTGGGGCGCAGTGGCGCCGGTAAAACCAGTTTTGTCAATCTGATTCCGCGCTTTTACGATGTTGTCGAGGGATCGCTTCGCGTTGACGGCATGGATGTACGGCAGGTACGGTTGGCCGATCTACGACGTTCGATCGCAATGGTGTTGCAGGAGACGTTCCTCTTTGATGGAACCATTCGCGAAAACTTGCGCTATGGAAATCTGGCGGCCGATGACGGGATGATCGAAACGGCCGCGCGGGTTGCCAATGCCCACGATTTTATCGAACAACTTCCGCAGGGATACGAAACTCCGGTTGGGGAACGAGGGGTGAAACTGTCGGGGGGGCAGAAACAACGGATGTCGATTGCTCGCGCGGTGCTGGCCAACCCCCGTATCCTGATTTTGGATGAAGCCACGTCGTCGGTCGACAGCGAATCCGAACAGTTGATTCATCAAGCGTTACAGCGGCTGATGAAAGGGCGTACCACGATTATTATCGCGCACCGTCTCAGCACGGTACGCGATGCCGACCGGATTCTCGTGCTTGAAGAGGGAAAGATTACCGAAGAAGGCCCTCACGCCCACCTGCTGGCCAATGCCGGCTGGTATGCCGACATGGCCCGCCGTCAAATTGCCATGGAAATCGGCGAGGATCCGGTGGATTGATGTTTTTTCGAAAAATAAGGGAACACACAAAATATCCTCGCGGTCATCGCGCGCGTGTGTCGATTGGTCGCGGATATTCCCTCGGCATCTTTCGGAGGCGCACGTCGGGCTTGCCCTGTTTTGATAAATCATCAATTGCAATCGTCATATTATTCCTCCTTTTTCATTCATTACAATATCACGTCATACAATCTTTGGTAAGCCCCAGCACGTCCGGGTTTGACACAGAAAACGTGATATGCGATAAATATCCTTGTTCGATATTTCAGGAGTATGACCCATGAAAGCGATTCAAACGGACATCACGACTTTACAGGTTGATGCGATTGTCAACGCGGCGAACCGGTCGCTGCTGGGCGGGGGGGGCGTGGATGGCGCTATTCATCGCGCGGCCGGGCCGCAGTTGCTGGAGGCATGTCGCACACTGGGCGGCTGCGAGGTGGGCGACGCGAAGATCACGCCGGGGTTCAAGTTGCCGGCCCGGTACGTGATCCACACGGTCGGCCCGGTCTGGCACGGCGGCCGTCACGGCGAACCCGAAAAACTGGCGAGCTGTTACCGTCGAAGCTTGGAATTGGCCCAGGAGTATGA
>PXCX01000342.1 GCA_003565195.1 PVC group bacterium
AATTAACCCGGCGGTCCGTTCTCTCAGCGCTGAAAAAAGGCGCCTTTTTCTCCACCCAGGGGCCGGTATTCAAGCGCATCGAGGTCGGAGAGCATACCATCGACATTGAATGCAGCCCCGTACAGCAGGTGCGATGGCGTACCTTTGGGAAGGTCGGATATGTGGAGTATAAAAAGAAAGACGCGGAGTTGACGGCTTGCTCATTGCCGCAAGGGTTTCAACCCCGTGTTTTTGTCAGAATAGAACTCGTGGATGCGGAAGGTAAAAAAGCCTGGTCGAATCCGATTTTTGTATGTCGGGAATATTCACGATGATACGCCAGCACCATGGAGAAAACAAATGACCATAGCCAGTGACGCTTACGAATCGCGGAAACAGATACAGCTCTCGCGCCGGCGACGTATCATTTTCAACAATGACGGCGGAGATGCCGTCAAATTGCCCGAAAAAACACTGCCTTCACCGGAGGATTTCCTTCAAATCAGAACTACACCCCTGACGGGTACGCATGTGGATACCGTCAGTTACTGTTCGGGAATTTTCGGCTCCTGCCGTCATAATACTCAGGTTGGACATGTTTTCCGGCATTATGAAAGCAATGTGGTTGAGGACCTGATAGAACGCGGCACGGATCCGCTCAACGTGATGGTCCATTATTGTCATGATCACGGGATCGAAGTTTTTTGTTCCATGCGGATGAATGATACACACGACGCCTCGCGTCCCGAAAGGTTCCGCGCCAACCGATTCAAAGTGGAGCATCCGGACTGCCTGCTCGGCACGGAAAAAAAACGTCCGAAGCGCGGGGGTTGGTCGGCTGTCAATTACCTTTGCGAACCGGTGCGCGACAGGGCGCTACGCTTTGTTGAAGAGGTTTGCCGCGGCTATGACATCGACGGTATAGAGCTGGATTTTTTCCGTCATCCGGTCTTTTTCAAATCCACGTCGCGGGGGTTTCCGGCCGGCGATGAAGAACGCGCTTGCATGACCGACCTGATGCGGAAAATCCAAACCTTGATCCGTGAAATCGGCATGACGCGCGGCCGGCCGTTGCTTGTTGCCGTGCGAACGCCCGATGATGTCGCGTATTGCAATACAATCGGACTGGAGATCGAGCGCTGGATGGCCGAAGGGCTGATCGACATTTTTATCCCCAGCGCGTATATACGTCTGAATTCGTGGGAATACAGCGTACGGCTCGCTCATCAATACGGAGTGAAAGTCTATCCCGGCCTGAGCGAAAGCCGTGTCGGGGGCGGACATCATGCCGACCCGCTACGCTCTTCGGATGAGTGCTACCGGGCGCGTGCCTTGAATGCGTGGGACGCGGGCGCCGACGGCGTGTATGTTTTCAACCTGTTTGATCCGCACCGCCGGATTTGGAGCGAAATGGGCGAGCCTGAGGTTCTTCAACGCCTGGATAAATTGTATTTTGCCAGTGTGAGAGGGGTTGGACGGGTAGCCGGCGGGGCCTATCCGCACCGGCATTTCATATCGATTCCGACCCTGAATCCTGATGCGCCCCTGAGTTTGAAGGCGAATGAACGGACAGCGATACGGCTGCGGATGGGTGAGGAGTTTACGAAGCATACGCTTGCTGATCATCCGGAAATCAAACTACATTTCAAGACGAACCCGGGTGGAACGGAGCTGAAGCCGGTGTTTAACGGACGTGTCCTTCAGGGCGGACCGGCTGAATACGATATTGATCCTTTGTCCGTACGCAAGGGGGGCAACATTGTGGAGGTATGTAATCCGAGCGGAAACGACAGGGACGTTACCGACGTGATGATTTCCGTTGACTTTACGGGAAAGCTCCTTTCCAACAGATCGTATCTGGAGAGGACGAGAAAAAACATGTAGGTGAGGCTCTTGTGCGCCTGCGTTTCAGCCTCAAGAAACGCGGACGGAAACGCTCTGGTGGAGGCAAAATGCTCGAACAGATTACGCAACAAACCGCATTCGTTTGTTTGACGCCTTGGTTGCGGCGTCTTGGCGCGTCGTTTATGGGGTTGCTGCTGGTAATCTCGGTGAATGGCGGGGACGATGTCGAACGTCCCGCGCAATGCCATGTCAATATGTTGATGCGCGAAATCCGGGAGGGACTGGAACGGCGTGAATTGACGGAAGCATTCGAACGGTATCGCGACTATACCGCCGATCGTTTGGATGCAAGCGCCGGGGATTTGCAATTCGCTGATAAAACAGGGAATTGCCGTCTGGATTGGTTCGATGTACTATTGCGTCATCCGATCGAATCGATCGGGAAAGCCGAAGAATTTACCTGGGACTTGCACCAGGATGCGCGTGACAGCGATCATGGGGTACGCCGTGTCGTGGCGGCTGCCGCGCAGAAACTCGATCTTGGCGCGTTGCCGGCGCGTGAATCCCGGCCCGCCGCCGGATCGCCGGAGGAGGCTCTACGGATCGTTGTGAAAACGCTGGAAACCGCGGCCGTGGCGCTCGAACGGGCGTTTGTCCCCCTGACGGATGATGAGTATCAGGAATTGCGCCGGCTACTCTATCCGCAAAGTACCGAATCCGTCGTTCACGGTCATCGGTTCGCAGATACGGAACTGGGGCGCCGGACAACGGATTTGCTGGAACAAATCGATCATGCCGCCTTATTGGAAACCGCCGATCTTCTGGCGGACGTAACGGAGCCCGGCTTACTGGAAATGCTTGCCGGTTTTGACGTTGCTGAACCGATCACGGTGGATGGCGTCGACGGATCCGTCGTGATGGAGGTCGAGACCAAGGCGGGCCGTCTTCTGGTGGGCGGCCGCGAGAATAACCGCTACGATTTGGATGCGCTTGACGATGTTTGCGCAATCATTGACCTGGGCGGCGACGATACCTATGTCGAAGGGACAACTAGTGCCGATCGTCCGTTACTGGTCATTATCGATCTGGGCGGCGACGATACCTTTCAGGGAGAGCAACCCGGCATTCAAGCAGGCGCGATTCTGGGAGCCTCGCTGCTGATTTCAATGGGCGGTAACGACCGTTTCGAGGCCGGGGATATTGCCCAGGGATCGGCGCTTGGCGGGATCGGTCTACTGGTTAATGCCGGCGGGAACAACCGGTATACCGGTGTCCGCCGTGTGCAAGGTCAAGCGGTGGGCGGTCTGGGATTATTGCTGGACCTGGCCGGCGATGACGCGTACCGGGCCGCCATGCTGTCGCAAGGCGTCGGCGGTCCGCTGGGTTTTGGCGCGCTGATTGATTTGGCGGGCGACGACCATTACTATGCCGGCGGCCTGTATCCTAACGGATACGGTGATTCGCCCGGGTTCGAAGGATGG
>PXCX01000017.1 GCA_003565195.1 PVC group bacterium
AAACGAAGGTCCGGTTGGTGCAGGGCTTCTTCCGTGATGCTGTCTTGGCGAGTTACGACTATGCCTGCTCGTTCTGTGGCTTGTGTTTAACCGAGATGTTGACGGCAAGTCACATCATTCCGTGGCGTTGCGACGAAACAAGGCGCGCCGATCCTCGAAACGGAATCGCCCTCTGCGCATTCCACGACCGAGCTTTTGATCGCGGCCTCATGACTGTGCGATGCGATATGACGATTCTGGTTTCGGACGGCGCCAAGACGAAAGTCGTGACGCCTATGCAGGAGGCAGGCCTGGTGCAAGTTGATGGCCGAAGGATTCGCATGCCTGGACGTTTTGCTCCTGATTTGGTCGCGTTGGAATACCACAACCGTAATATATTCCGACAGAAAGGGTTTCATCCATGAAGACTTTTTCGCTCTCACTCCCATCCGACGACGTGTTCCAAATGCTTGAAGCCTTGGACAGTCGGGCGGATTCTTACGAGTATACGGCACGGCATTTGGCAGGACTTACGGATGCCGACGATGCGTTTTGTGTGCCCGAAGAGTGCTCCAGCACCGAGGAGGCCGCTGCAATTGCAAAGCATTTCCGAGATGTTGCCGCCTCCATTCGCGGCCAGATTGAACGGCAGTAGCGGACGGGATTTTCCTTTTCTCACCGCTGACAACGTTGGCGATCTACTGGTTCTGGTGCGGACGGGTGAATCAACATTTCATGGCTATGTATTTGACCTGCCTGAAGACATCGCAGACGTTCAGGCAAGCCTTGGAGTGGAAATCATCGGCACATGGGGTTTGTATCAAGGCTTTGGCATGATGCCGGAAACTGAAGATGATTGCATTCATCGGCGCTTTGCAACCTTTATCGAACCACTGCGTAACTTTCCGGATACAACTACGATCTCGACGACGACGAGAGAGGCTATAATATCCTGTATCAAGACTTTCACGAAGCAAACTATGGACAGCCGGTTAATGCTGTTGATGGATCGTGAGTATGCTCTATTTCGCATGGTGGAGCGGATGCTGTGTCAGGATGAAATCTGCCGGCAGTTCCGTTCAGTTGATGACTTTCTGTCAACAGCCGCAAGGATTATGAATCGTCGGAAGTCACGGGCAGGGCGTGCGCTGGAAAACCATGTTGGTTATCTGTTTCAAGATGCAAACATTCCTTTCGATGCCAGACCAAATGTCGATGGCCAGCCAGATGTGCTGATTCCCGGGAAAGCTCAGTACGAAGATCCTCGCTGGCCAGAAGAGCGATTGTACGTTGTGGGGATAAAGACAACGTGCAAGGATCGGTGGCGGCAAGTGTTGAATGAGGCTCGACGGGTGCGCCACAAACATATCCTGACTGTTCAAAAAGGAATTTCGACGCGGCAACTGACAGAAATGCGCGATTCCTCCGTGTCACTAGTGGTGCCTCAGAAGCTGCACAGCATGTTTCCACCTGTTGATGGAATGGAAGTCTTGTCAATTCGTCAATTTGTTGATGCCGTGAGGCGAAATCTGGGGATTTGATAATGACGGATGTCTTGACAGCTGAACAAAGGCATCGGTGCATGTCCCATATACGGGGAAAAGACACCGGTCCTGAGTTGACAGTCCGGCGAACCGCTTACGCCTTGGGATTCCGATATCGTCTTCATGTTTCCGTTCTGCCGGGCAAGCCAGACCTTGTATTCCGCAGACTTCGAAAAGTTATATTTGTACACGGTTGTTTTTGGCATATGCATTCATGCAAATTCGGACGTGTAACACCGGCAACAAACAAAGACTTTTGGAAGAAGAAGCGTGAGGGTAACCGTGTTCGCGATGCGAGAAACAAGCGATCATTGCAGAAATCCGGATGGAAAGTCCTATATGTCTGGGAATGTCAGACACGAAACGAATCAATGCTAAGGGCAAAGCTGCAAACATTCTTAAACAATTGATAAAATCGGCCAACCATCGCCTGCACTTTACGTCGCTTCGCGCCGAAAGTGAGGCGCGACGTTCGCTGACAGAAAGAAAACGATGCCCGGCTTGTCCGGTAGCCCCGAAAGTGATAGTATCTGCCCATGCCGAAGAAGAAAACAACATTACGCTACGACACGCTGACGGACAACGAATCCGTGTACCGCGCCCGCCAAAAGGGCCTTTTGCGTGAGTCTTCGCGGTCGTACCGTCTTATTGACCTTTTTGCCGGGGCTGGCGGACTGACGCTTGGCTTCACGAAGTCGCTCGGACAGGTGTTTGTCCCGGTCTGGGCCAACGACTTTAACGCTTACGCCGCCAGAACCTACAATGCTAATTTCGGAGACCACTGCACCACCGACGACATCCTGTCTCTCGTCGATAACCGAATTGACGAGATACCGAAGGCAGATGTTGTTATCGGAGGCCCCCCATGCCAAGGTTTCAGCCTGCTCAACAAGCAGCGTGACGGCGATCCCCGGAAGCAGCTTTGGCGCCCCTATCTCAAGATCGTCGAACACTCCGGCGCGGAAGTATTTGTAATGGAGAATGTTCCGCAACTCCTGGGTTCGGATGAATTTGATGAGATCACGGAAGCCGCTCACGAAATGGGATTCAAACTTGCATCAACAAAGCTCTGCGCCGCCGATTACGGAGTTCCGCAAACGCGCTGGCGCGCGTTCATAATTGGGTGCAAGTTTGCCCATCCGGGCGAGTTCTTCCCCCCAAAGAAGACTCATCGACGACCGACAGCGGTCGAAACAGGCATGCTGTTCTCGGAGGAATTCGATCTATACGTCTCGCGGGCGAGACCGTGGAGGACCGTGCGCGACGCGATTGGGGACCTCCCGCCACCGGAAGGGACAGAGATCAGGAACGAGCCCCCGCCTCTCGACCTGCATTTCGGGCGGACGCCGACACCAAAGAGCCTGCAACGGTACAAGGCCATTCCGGGGGAAGGAATGAACCGGTTCGACTTGCAACGACGGGCACCCGAACTCACTCCGGCGTGCTGGATACGAAAGACCCAGGGCGGAACGGATTTGTTTGGACGTCTCTGGTGGGACCGCCCGTCATTCACAATTCGGACAGAGTTTTTCAAGCCGGAGAAAGGACGATATCTCCATCCGTGTCAGCATCGCCCGATCACTCACCGCGAAGCCGCACGTCTTCAATCTTTCCCGGATTCGTTCAAGTTCACCGGCAGCAAGATCGAAATTGCCAAACAGATCGGCAATGCAGTTCCGCCAATACTGGCAGCCCGAATAGCCGATTGCGTCTTTGCAATACTTGCAGCCAAAGAGGAAGGGAATGACGGACAGATTTCAACCGGAAAAGC
>PXCX01000195.1 GCA_003565195.1 PVC group bacterium
CCGCCGATGTATTCAAGTGCCGCTTAATGCCCGCCTTCGGGTAATAGCGAGGAATGATGGGCCGCGATCTTCCACGTATCGCCGTCCTGCCGGTAAACAAACGTAAAGCGGGCGTAGACCGTATACGGTTCAGGCGCCGAATTCGGACGGCAGGTAAACGTATAATGTCCGGAATAAACCAGCGCATTGTCGAGCATAAGAACATGCCCCTGGATTACGACCCCGTCGGGTTTGTTTTCCAGAAAATTGGTGAAATAATCGACAATCCCCGGTCTATCGGCACGGATTCGACCGGAAAGTGTCGGAAGCAAAACGGCATCAGGGGCATAAAGATCGGCAACGACTTCCGGGTTGCCGGTAGCCAGCGCCTTGTTCCAAAGTGCAAAAAGTTCCTCGGCAATAGTTGGATTCATCTGAATATCCTTGAGTTACGGCTTGAATAAAGCAAAAGCATACACGTTTTAGTCCCGAATGCCAAGCTTATTGCGTCTTTAAGACTGGATTGAGCTGAGCAGCCGTGGTATCACAGCGCTCAATCCGAGAATCAAGAGAATTCCATAGGCAATTGTTCGCAAGGTTTGACGGGTCAAGCAATTGCCAATCGGGATGCCGATGATTGTACCCATGATTACGAAGGGCGATAGAAACATTCCAATCCGCAAATCGGACAATACTGCGGAGCCAAACACATGGTATAACATGAGCAGTTGTACCGGAAGTGAGAGCATGAAGACCGTAAACAGAAAACCGCGTGTTTTCTCAGTGCTCCAGTTATGCCCCATGGCCCACAGTACCAGCGGGGGACCGCCCATGCCCACCAACCCGGACAGCAAGCCGCTGAGCGTAAAAGCCAGGGCGCCCCAGACCGGGTGTAGAGTGTCGGCCGGTTTAACGCGTATGAACCATTGTCCGATAACCAGCAAGCACAGTACGATTCCGACAAACAGCCGGATGTCGTTCATCGGTAAGGTTGCCAATCGTTTTAACCAGAGAATCCCTATGGCGGTTGCGCTCAGCCGGATTACCAGTGCGACGGCCGCAATCCGCCACGGTGAATGGCCGCGCAGGCTTACCACGCCGATAATCGATTGCACCAGCGAACAGGTGGCAACGATCACGATTGTGGACGGCAACGGGATACCGATCAAAACCAGCAAAGGTGTTGCAAACAGGGCATAGGCAAAACCGACCGTGCTCTGCATAACACCGCCAAAGCATATCACCGTTATCAGCAGTGCGATCGTGACGGGATCATAAACCATGAAAAAATGCAAATGCTGCAGGTTATTAGGCAGAGCCTGACTTAAGGGGGTGCCGGTGTACGCAAGAGACTCATGAATTCCGCGCGGGTGGCGGCATCGTTATGAAAACTGCCGAGAACCGACGATGTGGTCATCACGGAATTCTGTTTTTCTACGCCGCGCATCATCATGCAAAAATGGCGGCATTCCATCACCACGCCCACACCTTCGGCGTTAATTGCTTTTTTGATGTCGGCCGCGATCAGCGCGGTTAAGCGCTCCTGGATTTGCAGTCTACGGGCGTAAATATCGACGATCCGCGCCAATTTACTGACGCCCAAAACCTTGTTGCGCGAAATGTAGCCAATGTGGCAGCGCCCGTAAAAGGGCAGCATATGGTGTTCGCACAAACTGTAAACTTCGATATTACGCAACAGAATCATGTTGTTGGTATGGGCTTCGAAGACCGCTTCGTTAATTACGGTATGGGGATTCGCACGGTATCCCGAGGTGAGAAAGGCCCATGATTTTGCCACCCGTTCAGGTGTTTTAAGCAACCCTTCGCGATCTGGATCTTCGCCCATTTCACTCAGTAGTTGCCGAACTAGTTCCATGACCCGCTGTTGATTCATGCGATCTTATATCTCCACATGTCCGGCCATTACCCGTTCCGTCCATGGCAATCCGGATTTGTTCAGATGCTCCATAAACGGATCCGGGTCAAATTGTTCAACGTTGAATACGCCATTACCACGCCATACACCGGTCTGCATCAACTTCGCACCGATCATAGCCGGGACGCCGGTGGTATAGGAAACAGCTTGTGAGCCGACTTCCCGGTAACAGGCTGCATGGTCGCATACGTTGTAAAGGTAGACGGTTTTCAATTCACCGTCCTTGGCTCCGCGAATCAGGCAGCCGATATTGGTTTTGCCGGTGTAGTTATCTGCCAATGAACCCGGATCGGGAAGCAACGCTTTCAAGAATTGTAACGGGACAATTTCCTGTCCGTGGAACGAAATCGGGTCGATACGCGTCATTCCGATATTCTCGAGAACTCGAAGATGCGTCAGGTATTCTTGCCCGAACGTCATCCAAAATCGGATGCGTTTCAATTCCGGAATATGTTTTACCAAAGATTCAAGTTCTTCGTGATAGAGCAGGTAAATATCCCGCGGACCCACCTCCGGGAAATCAAACGATTTCTTGAACGCTAACGGAGGCGTTTCAATCCATTGTCCGTTCTCATAATAGCGGCCGGGCGCCGTGATTTCGCGGATATTGATTTCCGGATTAAAATTCGTGGCGAAAGATTTGCCGTGGCTACCCGCATTGCAATCAAGAATATCGATACTCTCGATGCTGTCAAAATGATGCTTGCGGGCATAGGCGCAAAAGATATTGGTTACCCCCGGATCGAACCCGCAACCCAGCAGCGCCATTAACTCACGGTCGCGAAAACGGTCGTGATAATTCCATTGCCAGCGATAACAAAAACGGGCTTCGTCACGCGGCTCATAATTGGCGGTGTCAAGATAGTCCACTCCGGTTTCGAGGCAAGCATCCATAATGCTTAAATCTTGATAGGGCAGGGCGACATTAACCACCAGTTGCGGAGATACACGCCTGATCAACTCCGCCGTTTCACGAACGTTGTCAGCGTCAACCCGGGAGATGCCGATCGGACGGCTGAGATTGTCGCGGATCCGCTCGCACTTCGCAAGCGTCCGGCTTGCAAGATGAATATTGGCAAAAACCTCGGATGCCTGGGCGCATTTGTGAGCGACAACGCGACCGACACCACCCGCACCGATAATTAGGATTGTCTCTCGTTTCATGGACTGACAATCTAAAGCCATTCGCTTACGATGGCAAGCTTAAAATCGCGTGGTCTTACGGCTTGCCGTTTTCGTCTTTTAAGTATAAGATATCCCCATTTGCGGAACGTTGCGTCTGAAGCGTGTAAATACTAGCCAGCTTCGCTGAAAGTGTTCAGGGGTTCAGTGTTCAGTGTTCAGGCCGGATTTCCTGAACGCTGAACCCCTGAAC
>PXCX01000255.1 GCA_003565195.1 PVC group bacterium
CGCGGCGCGTCCGGCGGCCGCGCCCTACCTGGCCGTGTCCGGATAATTATGGGAAGGTTAGTATGCGCCCATGTCTGAAAGAAGAGCATACTCGAGTCGCGGCAGGCGCTCTATCGGGAAAAAGAGGGGATCGGACTTCGAAAAACCAGAAAAAGACGCGGTCCAAGGGACAGACCTTCAAGTACGATCTCATTCAGGCCCGGTAACTGGAACATGCAAGCAATTTGTTATTTGCAGGACGTCGCGGCACCCCCTCGTAGCGGGGATGATGGGGCTTTTCGAAGCCGGTTTTCATTTGATCCCTTATGGACAAACTAGTTGGCGCCCGGTTATAGTCTGCAAATACATGACACGACCTTGAGTTCAAAGATAGAAATCCAAACACGATGGAAGTCCATGAAAAATCAAGCATCGAAAATAACCCTGCATGTACCCGGCATGGGATCGGACCATTGCGCGGGCATTGTCCGGGAAAGCTTGAATCGTTTGGATGGGATTGAAAATATTCAAACCAATATTTCAAATCATCAGGTAACCGTGGAGTGCAGTGTTGACGCGCCGTCACCCCAGACTTTGAAAAAAACGGTGGAAAAGGCCGGCTATGAAGTTTCTTCCGTACGAACCGGCCAGGAGCAGGAAAGCGCGGATTCGGACAGTGAGGAAAGTTACCTGTCCAGGGCATGGCATCGTTTTTGGATCGCCGCCGTTCCGACATCTGTAATCATGATTTTGATGCTCGTGCATATGTTTTTCATAACGGTGCCGGGATATTTGGCGATCATTTCGATCCTGGCATTTCCTGTGATTTTTCTTTATGGCGGCTGGGCTACCCATGTTTCGGCATGGCGGTCCGCGCGAAACCGCACCGCAAATATGGATGTGCTGATTTCCATGGGGAGCCTTCCCCCCTATGTTTTAGGTTTGGTAGGATTCATATATCCCATGACATCCTTTACCGAAATGGCGGCAACCATCATGACTTTCCACTTGCTTGGACGCTACCTGGAAAATAGAGCAAAAGGGCGGGCCTCACAGGCGATCCGCAAATTGCTTACCCTGGGCGCCAAAACCGCGCGAGTCGAACGGGATGGCCGCGAGGAGGAAGTATCGATAAAGGAATTGGCGCCCGGGGATGTAATGATTGTGCGGCCCGGCGAAAAAATTCCCACGGACGGCGAGGTGCTACAGGGAGAAAGCCACGTGGACGAATCCATTGCCACGGGTGAATCCCTGCCGGTGGCAAAAGGTCGGGGATCCCAGGTTTTGGGGGCAACGGTTAACAAGGAAGGCCGGATCAAGGTCAAGGCCACGCGGATTGGCGCCGATACGTTTTTGTCGCAAGTGATAAAATTGGTGGAGGAAGCTCAGAATTCCCGCGTGCCGATCCAGGATTTCGCTGACCGCGTGACCCATCGTTTCGTGCCGGCCGTGATTATCATCGCCTTGTTCAGTTTTCTCGTCTGGTTCTTTTTCGCCGACACGCTGCGACCGATTCTGGCTTGGGGGGCTGGATTTCTGCCCTGGGTCGATCCGACCGCGACACCGTTGATTCTGGCGCTGCTGGCTGCGATTTCGGTGCTGGTCATTGCCTGTCCCTGCGCGCTCGGTCTCGCCACGCCGACCGCGCTTATGGTCGGATCCGGCATGGGGGCCGAAAGAGGCTTGCTGATCCGTTCCGGCGCGGCGATCCAGTCGTTAAAAGATATCAAAATGGTGGTTCTGGATAAAACCGGCACCATCACCAAAGGCACACCGGAATTGACGGATGTGGTTGCCGCCGGTAACCAAAACGAAAAAACCGTGCTGTCGTTTGCCGCGGCCGTGGAGAATGCATCGGAACATCCCATCGCGCAAGCCATTGTCAGTGGTGCGAAAAAACGAAACGTAAATATCAAGAATGTCAAGAATTTTCAATCGGTGTCCGCTCGAGGCGTTGAGGGACGAGTTGACGGCAAGCCGGTCCTGATCGGCAACCGAAGGCTTCTGGATGAATCAGGCGTCTCCGGCGTGGAGGACATCGATGATGAATTGAAGCGCCTCGAGGACAAGGGTCGGACCGTGGTGCTGGTCGCTGTGGACGGCAGGATCATCGGTGTCGTCGCGGTGGCCGATACCATAAAGCCCGAGTCGAAAAGCGCCATTGAATCCTTGCATGGAATGGGGCTGCAAGTCGCGATGGTGACCGGCGACAACGAACGTTCCGCTCAAGCCGTGGCTGATGAAATTGGTCTCGACGAAGTGCTTGCCGGCGTGTTGCCGGAGGGGAAAGTGGATGAAATCCGCAAACTGCAGGAACGGGTTGGCCCCCATGTGGCGATGGTTGGCGACGGCATCAATGATGCCCCGGCGCTCAAGCAGGCCGACGTTGGAATCGCCATTGGCGCCGGCGCGGATGTGGCGATCGATGCCGCCGACGTGACGTTGGTCTCGGGGGAGTTGACCAAGGTGGTGGAAGCCATTGAACTGTCCAAGGCCACATTCAAAAAAATTGTCCACAACCTGTTCTGGGCATTCTTCTACAATGGTATCGCCATTCCAGTTGCCGCCATCGGTTTACTGCATCCGATGATCGGGGTCATCGCCATGGTCTCAAGTTCACTGAGCGTAGTCGGCAACTCGTTATTGCTGAAACGCGGGTTACGAGGTTCGTAGATTGAACAAGGAGCCATTCGATGTTTGAGAATCCTACCATGAGAACGATGCTTCCTCTCGGTATTGCCTTGTTGACGGGCTGCGTCTCAAACAACACAAAAGAAAGCTTTACACGAATTGATGCGGAGGTTGTCCGGCGTACCGGACGGACAATCGATTGGCATCAAATTCCGGCCGACACCGAGACGGCCATGGAGCAGGTGGATCGTTTACTCAAAAATGACCTTGACTTGGAGGCGGCGGTGAAGATCGCGCTATTACGGAATCCGAAATTGCAAATACTCTATGAATCGATAGGGATTGCTGAAGCGGAAGTTGTCAAAGCCATGCTGCCACCCAACCCGGTTATGGAAATCGGCCATACGCGTGCCGGGGACCATGGGGCTACGTGGGAGTTTAACCTTGTTCAGGAGCTGGTGGGGATGATCATGATCCCGCAACACAGAAAAACGGCCGAAGCCGAGGCGGCACAGGTTCGATCGCAGGTGACCGCAGGCGTTCTTGATCTGATCCTGGATGTGAAGGTTGCCTACCGGCGGGTTCAGGCGGCGCAACAAACCCTGGGCATGTTGAAAAAAACACTGAAAA
>PXCX01000243.1 GCA_003565195.1 PVC group bacterium
CGGACGATTTTGAGGGCGATAAACGGGAACACGATGGTTGCGCCTTTTTGCTGTGTCCCTGGACCACCGCCAATGCGGCGGCGTTGCGCCGCCGGTTCGGATGGACCGCGCCGCGTTCGTTGGCTGACCGGCCAACGACCATCGGTTGCGGCGACCGCTTGGGACGGGCGAGCGGCGGCCATTTGCGAGCCATTCGGCATCGCCGGATCGCTCCCATACTGGCACAACAGTCGATCCGGGAATTAACTTTGACCCATCGGACGTTTCAGGATGTGGTTGACGATGTGACGTTTCTGGTATTCCAGAGCGGTTACCGCGACGGATACGGCGCCGACGGCGATCATCTGAAGACGCTTGACGATATCCGTGCGGCGGTTGGATGCGGAATGACTATGATTACCCTCGATGTCTCGGAGGTTATGCGCGCCGATGTTGCCGGCTTCAACGATGCCGAGCTTGACGAACAATACAACCGCTTGCCCGCTGATTTACGATCGCTGATCCAGGAGGTGTACGCCGGTAAAACCTTCGATTTAGAGGGCCGTGCCGGTCGCGGGTCGGTGACCCTGAGCGAACGCGAGGCCAAGGTGTGTGCCGTGATGTATACGCCGGCGCTTGATTTTACGCGTACGGTTTACGAGTTATTGGTTTCGCTGCGTGGGGCAGGGCAGTTCGACCTGGAAATGAGTATCGACGAAACCAGTACGCCCACCTTGCCGGGACACCACCTCTTTATTATTCGCGAACTGATCCGGCGGGAGGTAAATGTGGTCAGCCTGGCGCCGCGGTTTATCGGCGAATTTCAGAAAGGGATCGATTATATCGGCGACTTGAAAGCGTTTCGTGAACAATTCCGTGATCACGCCCTGATTGCGCAGGCTCACGGCGATTATAAAATCTCGGTCCATTCGGGCTCGGACAAGTTTTCGATCTTCCCGATCGTTGCCGAACTGACCGGCGGTCGTTTTCACGAGAAGACCGCCGGGACAAGTTGGCTGGAAGCGGTGCGGTTGGTAGCCTTGCGCGATCCCGAATTGTACCGCCGATTTCAGGCCGTCGCATTGCAACGATTGCCGGACGCCTTGAAACTTTACCATATAACCCCTGATCTTGAGGCGATCCCGGATCTTGACGGCTTGTCCGACAACGATCTGCCGGCTTTGATGAACGATGTGAACGTACGCCGCGTCTTACACGTGGCCTACGGTTATATTCTTGACGATGCCGACCTGCGCTCGCGGTTTTTCTCGTTGCTGGACAGGTATGAAGAGGATCATGAACAATTGATTGCCACACATTTCGAACGCCATCTGGATGCATTGCAAGTGCCCAAAAAGTAATGACTTACATGCCGGCAACCCATCGGAAACTGGTCGTCGACGGGCATTTACATGTCTATCCGGCCTATCGACTGGACAGGCTGGCGG
Source organism: PVC group bacterium (assembly GCA_003565195.1). Taxonomy (GTDB): domain Bacteria; phylum Verrucomicrobiota; class Kiritimatiellia; order CAIKKV01; family PXCX01; genus PXCX01. Next base: position 1,428 of record PXCX01000243.1, read on the forward strand.
ATGCTTGTTTGCGCGGACTGTCGGCGATAGCCGTAACGACGCCGGATGCGCAGCCGGCGGCGTTGCTGGCTGAATCCGGCGGGCACACTTTCTTCCGGCATGCCCGGCGGGGGACGGTGGCGGCGAGCGGATGCTCGATCGCCGCGGGTCCGGATGCCGATACATTGTGGCTCAAGCATCCCGAACATTCCGAGGCGTTACTGTTGTTTGCCGGCCGTCAGATTGTTACTGCGGAAAGGTTGGAAGTGTTGGCGCTTACCCGCGATATTGCCGTGGCCGACGGGTTGCCGTTACGGGACACGTTGGATCGTGTGTCTGACGCCGGCGCCGTAGCCTGCCTGGCATGGTCGCCGGGTAAATGGTGGGGTGCCCGGGGGCGCCTGGTTCAGGCGTTGCTGGCCGATCAGAACCAATATCTGGCGATCGGCGACAGCGCTTTACGACCGCGTTTTTGGCGCCAACCGCGTTTGATGCGGCGCGCGGCGGCGCGCGGTTGGCCGGTGCTGGCTGGTTCCGATCCTTTGCCCTTTCGCGGTGACGAACGGCGTGCCGGACAGTATGGTTTCCAGGTGTTGCTTGAAGGTTATGACCCTAATCAGCCATCGGCGGCATTGCGTGCGGCGTTTGCGCGTGGGAACGGGGTGATCCAGCGTGGCGGCCGCCGTTGCGGGCTGTACGCGTGGTTCCGCGGACGGCTGAAACATCGTCGTTATCGTTCGTGCTATCGCGGAGAAACGGTTTCATGAACGATCCATTGCCACGAATATTGTTTTTGGTTGCCCAACCGTTTTTCCGGTGGCGCGGTTCACCGATTCGTGTCGCTTACGATGTATCGGCATTGGCTGAATCCGGCTATCGCGTCGATTTAGTGACGTTACCGCTGGGTGATCCGATCGATATTCCCGGGGTACAAATTCATCGTATCGGCAATCCGTTACGGATTCGCGATATCCCGATCGGTCCTTCACCGGCTAAGCTGTTTTTCAATGGATTAATCGCCTTGCGCGCGTATCGTTTGATGCGCGAGATCAGACCGGCTGTGATTCATGGGGTTGAGGAATGCGGGCTAACGGCCTACTGGTTGGCTCGCCGTTGCGGCGCGCGCGCAGTCTATGAGAAACATTCCGATCCCGTATCGCATCGTGGAAATCCGCTGCGCAATATCTTGTTGCGGGGATATACCGCGCTTGAACGTTTTATGGTGCGACGGGTGGATATGGTGATCGGTACCGGTCCCGGTCTGGTTGATCAAGCGCGACGCATGGGATGTCGCGCGCCGTGTCATCACGTCCCTGATATTCCGTCGTCGCGTTGCGATGCCGATCCGGAACGGGTGGCCAGCGTGCGGGCGAAATGGGCCGCTGATCAAACGTCGGTTTTGGTGACCTATGTCGGTTCGTTTGCCGCGTATCAGGGGATCGACTTGCTTTTCGATGCCATTCCCAAGGTTGTGCGACAGCGCCCGCATTTGCGGTTCGTGATCATCGGCGGCAATCCCTCCCAGATTTCCCGGCGGCGCACCCAGTTGGCGGCTGCCGGATGCGAGCAGGCAGTCGTTTTTCCTGGATCAGTGGCGCCGGATAACCTGCCGTCCTGTTTGGCGGCATCCGATATTCTGCTTTCCCCGAGAGTATCCGGTGCGAATACGCCTTTGAAATTGCTGGATTATCTTAAGGCGGGCCGCGCCATTGTGGCTACCGATATTGCGGCCAACCGCCAGATTCTGGATGCCGAGCATGCGCTTTTCGTCAAGCCGGAATCGGCGGCTTTGGCAGCGGGGATTGTGTCGTTGGCGGACGATC
>PXCX01000250.1 GCA_003565195.1 PVC group bacterium
AAGGGTTCATGGATACCTTGCGGGATGTCAATTGGGACGATGCGGTCTTGGATCGCGTGCGCAAACTCGATGACAGCGTGCGCGACTTGTTTGCCAAGGTCCGCGAATTTGATTTTGAGCCCGGTGTGTCGCCTGAGCTGGGGCTTGAATTAGCCGACGATTTCAGAGGGTTGGTTGAACTCCGTCAAGCCGACCGTTTGTTGCGGTCCGAGAGTGAGCGAACGTCGGATGCCGTCGATTATTACATGCGTGCCTTTGGGCAGTACTACAACGTATTTGCCGGCTATGCCGGCAGCCATTGGAGCACGGCGGCTGGCGAGATCGTCGCTCAATTGCGCAACCGAATTTTCGAACTAACGGGCCGTAACGTGGTGGTCGATGTCGGCGCCGGGCAGGAAGAACGCATCGCCCAGGTCTACATCAAGGAAGGGCATGGTTTGTTTGGAAGCGAGAAGTATGACGAGGCAATCGAGCAATACCTGATGGGGCTTAATATAGCCCCCGAAAGCGGCGACGCTCTGATCGCTTTGTCCCATCTGATGGAAGCCTATGCCCATCTTGAGCAAACTTATGCCGTGCGCGCCCTGGCACATTATCTGGCGGAACGGTTTGCCGACCGCGGACAATCCGCGCAAGCGCTTCTGCGTATCGCACGCCATTATTTTGATGCCGGCGAGATGGAGATGTATCTTTATCTGTATGAACTGTTTCTCAGCAGTTTTCCTGATCACGAACGGGCGCCTGTTGTCTTGTTCATCCTGGGAGAACAGCAATGGCAGGTGCAAGCTTATCAGGATGCCGCAGTCTATTACCAGCGTATTATTGAAAATTATCCGCGTTCCCCCCAGTACCTGGAAGCCTTGAACCGGATAAGCTGGGGATATTTTCTTGATCAAGACTATACCAACGCGATTACGTCCTTCAATGACTATATTAATGAAATACCGCCCAGTCGGGACCGGGCCCAGGCCAAGTTGAGCCTGGCCGAGTCATACCGTCAGGCGGGTCAGCCGCTGGCAGCGCTCGAATCCTATCAGGAATTGGTTTCCTGGTTGAAACCGGAGCCCAATCCTTATGCCGCGACCATCGAGGAACGCCGTCGCAATCGTGAACTGTTGCGACAAGCCGAGTTTTTTATCGGCTTCGCACTTGCCCATTTGAATGAACCCGAAGACAGGATTGCCGAATATCGTGAGCAGGCCATCCAGCAATTCCAGTATTTTGTCGAAACCTATTCCGATTCGGATTTGGCACCGACAGCGATGGCCAGTTTGGGGGCGATCTATTTCGAACGGGATCGCGCCGACGAGGCCGCAGAGACATTCGAGCAACTTGCGGCCCGTTATCCGGATTCGGAGGCTGGCCAGAACGCTCGTTTCGCCATGATACGTAGCCTGATCGATATTCAGCAAATGGCCAAAGCCAAGGAAGTGTTTCAGGAAATGCTTGCTGATGCCGATCGCTATTCGCCGGGACAATTCGTGCGGGTCGGCCAGTTGATGCTTGATCATGGCGAGTTCGAGGATGCCGAATCGGCATTCCTGCAGGTGGTTGAAGCCACGGAAGAAAGAAGCTATCTGGAACGTTCTTTATTCGGCTTGGGACGCGCCCAGGTGGAACTCGGGAAATATGCCGAAGCGGCCGATAACCTGCAGGAACTCAACCGGCGATATCCACGGTCCGGCCGTTTCTTTGATGCCCGCTTTCTGCTGGGCCGTGCGCTTGCGGAACAGGAAAGATTTGCTGAAGCGGTCGAATCCTTGCATGATGTCTTCCGGCGCGCTCGCGACGCCGAACTGGTTAACCGGGCATCGTTGGAACTGGCAAATATCCAGCTTCGCCGCGGCGCGCTCGAAGACGCGCTCGCTTCGTTCCAGCGGATTGTACTGCTGGCAGATCCCGGCGACCCCGATGTGCGCCCAATTTTCGAACAGGCGGTTGTGAACAGTATCCGGCTTTTCGCGGAAAAACAAGACTGGGACGAAGTAATCGAACAAAGCGATCTTTACATGAGTAATTTTGCCTTGGGCGACGATGCAGCCGAGGTCCGCTCAATGCGGTCTGAGGCTATTCGACGACGCGCCGAGGGGTGATCATGATCAGTAAAAAACAAGGAGCGTTTGAATGAAAATAAAGCACTTAATCGTTGCCACTCTAACGCTTGCAAGCGTTTTGACGGGGACGGGCAGGGTGGTTGCCGATGAAACAGCGTTGCCCTATGTGGTCCATGAAGGGCGCCGTATTCCGGGAACCGATGTTCGTGCCGATCGGCATGGACAAATCATCCTTACGACCCCAGCCGGTCGCATGACATTCGAACCGGGAACCCGCGTTGTGGTTGCGGAACCTACCGGTTTTCAGGATTTGCGCCGGAAGGTCGAAGAAAGTCAATACGAGGAAGTTATTTCCGGATTACGTGAGATTATCGAGCAATACCGGTTCCTGGGGTGGGATCATCGCGCCCGTCGTCTACTGGGGCGTGCGCTCACCGGGATTGGCCGCTATCAGGATGCCGTCACCCATTTAGAGTCGTTGTTCGAAGAAGATCCCGGCGCGCGCGCTGAACCTGACGTTCAGGAGGCCTACCTGCTGGCTTTGGAAGGCGCGCGGGAACACGATAAATTATTACCCATGCTTGACGAAGTGATCCGGCAGGGGGGTCGACAGCCCGCCGCGCGTGCCCAGATGATTCGCGGCAATCTGCGGATGGAAGAGGGGGAAATCGAGAAGGCGCTCTACGATTTCTTGCGCACGGCCACATTGTTCCGTACGATGATCGAATTTCAGCCCGAAGCGCTTTATCGGGCTGCGGTATGCTATGAACAGTTGGGCCAATCCGAAAAAGCTCAGCGATTTATCGAGCGTCTGCAAACGGAATTCCCGGAAAGTGACTACGCGCAACGTGACCCGCGGGACCCCTGAACTGCGGATACTGTGGCGAAAAAAAACGGCATGGATTGACGTGTGGTTTCGAATGTGTAATAATTTTCAGGTGTAGTAAGTATTTTATTTTAGTCAGATCAATTGCCGTAAGAACCCAAGCAGTTAGGAGAATTGTCATGCGAAAACAGTGGATTGTGGCCGGAACCGTGCTTGTAACGGGAATATTTCTGGGGAGCGGTTACCGGCTCTTGGCGGATGATGACGCGGCGCCGGCCGGCACGGAACCGGTGATGGAGATGGAAGCCGAAGTCGAAGACGAGGAAGTGGCGGCTGCCGGC
>PXCX01000080.1 GCA_003565195.1 PVC group bacterium
CGCCTTCTTAACCGCCACCCTTTTCTCGGATACCCTTAACCGACTCGCTTTTGTCCTGAGTAAGTGTTTTGAGTAAGCGGATTGAGTAAGTGTTTTGAGAGTACGTGATATAGGGTACACACCTACATGCCTACATGCACCTACTCCAAGCACTTACTCCAAGCACCTACTCCAAGCACTTACTCCAAGCACCTACTCCAAGCACCTACTGTCTAAACACCTACTGTCTCAGGAATTTTAGCCTGCCACCTATACCCTCGAAAGCGGCGCCAGACTTGCCGCGGCGAGGCGCGGATGTAAGAAGACCAACCGCTTATGGCAAAACTTCAACGGTGCTTTACAAACGGCGCTCCGTTGTGCCATAATGCCGCCCCATGAAGAGATGGCATTCCATGGTTTTGTCGATATTTGTGGTTTTACTGGCATGGGCCTGGTTTAGTTGGCCGTTGCCGCGCTATTTCCATGAAGGGATTCCCTCTTCATCGCAAAATGTCGAACGCGGCGGCGTACGCACGATGATGATGGGAGATCATCTGCAACTCCTTTACCATTTTCAATTGGTGCAGGATTTTATCAGCGGTCGTACGCCCTGGTTTTACAATCTTTATGAGTTTAACACCGGGGATGATGACGAGCGGTATATGCCCGGTTCCTATTATGCGCCGTTTTCGCTTCCTTACGTGCTTTTTGCCACGCTGATGTCGGATGCAGCCGCTTGGAATCTGGTAGGATTACTTACGATTTGGGTGACTTTTATCGCCACGTTGGCCTACGTGCGCCGGTTTACCCCGGATTTACCCGAAGCGGCTTTCCTGGGGGCGCTGGTGAGTATTCTGTTGCCGTATCGCTGGGTCAGTCTGCTGGGCGGCAGCCCAACCGGCTTTGCCATGATGTTGCCCCCCTTGGCGGCCTTGGGATTGGACGGTATCGTACGCACGGGCCGCTTGCGTGACGGCGCGTTGGCGGCCGTGGCATTGTTTCTTTCCTGTTGGGGCGATTTGCATACGTTCTTTTTTACGACTCTGAGTATCCCGTTATGGATGGGGTTGGCGGCGTTGGACACCAATCTGTTGGGTCGTCTGCGTTGGCGCGTGATCCGGACCCGAGTGCCTGCCATGGTCGCCGCGGCATCCGGATTGCTCGCCGCCGCCGTTTACCGAATGGTACAGGATGACCAACTGGCGGAATCCGAAATGGGCGCGGGCCGTACATTACGCGAAGTTCTGGCATTCTCCCCATCCATTCGAGGTTTTTGGTCGTGGGCCGCATCGGGGTTGCATAGTCATATCTATCTCGGTTTGACGGCCGCACTGATTCTGGTCGGTGCAGCCGCTGTGGTTGTCATGCGGCAAGGTGCCGATCGTTCGCGTTACACACAACGGATGATCACTGCCTTTGCGCTGGTTGTCACGCTGGCTGTTTTGATTCTTGCGCTGGGGATGCGCGGTCCTTTTCAGGGACTTGCCCCGCGGATTCTGCGGGTCATGATTCCGCCGTACACGATGGTTCGCCAGACAGCCAAAATCTTTGTGGTACTGCCGACCCTGCTAGCCTTGTTGAGTGTGTTGACGATTGACCATTTCAAACACCGTTTCCGTTTGCGAAGATGGCCCGGGGTCGCCGTCATGGTTGGCTTGCTGGCGGTTCTGGCGCTTGCTGAATACAAGGCGCAGGTGCGTACCACCGTCTGTTTACTGGACCCGGAACAAGAGGCCTACGCCGCGGTAGCCCGGGATGCTAAGCAACGCGCCGAAACACCGCGTGCTTTGGTGTTGCCGATCTGGCCTGGCGAAGCGGCGCAAGCCTCGGTGTACCAGTTTCATGCCCTGCAATACGGAATTCGTTTGGTTAACGGGTATAGTCCGAGGGTTAGCCGGGATTATCTGGAGACGGTCTTTGAACCTTTACAGGTTGTCAACCAGGGTATGCTGACGGATTCGGAAATCGATCGTCTCGCATCCATGGGGGTGCGTTATCTGATATTGCATGAGGATATGTTCCCGGAACAAGTCAGTCCGTTTCCGGTCACCTTGACCCGTGACCGGCTGATGGGGCATGCGCGGTTGACCCGCCTCGCGCGGGATGGTCCGGTATGGTCTTTTCGGATCAAGGATACCCCGCGTGAACCGCCGTCGCTTATGCGCCGGCCATCGGTCCGGTTTCCCACCCGGCAGATCCGGTTTGAGCATTTAGGCGCGCCGGAAGACCGTGAATCGGATATAACCTGCGCCGGTCATGGATATCTTGCGTTGCGCGAAGGCGGTCAAGCGGCGGTTGCCGGCCGTCCCTGGGGGATTGCCCCGAAAGACGATCTTGCCTGGTATGTGCGGGTTCGCGGCCAGGGCACGCTCAAGGCGCGGACAGTCTGGAACGGCAAACCGCTTGACGCATCGTTGGGCGAGGTTAGTTCCGATGACTGGACCTGGATCGCCCTGCCGTTGGCAACCCTGCCGGGCTATGGCGCGGTCCAGGGGGTGTTTCGCGCGACTGACGGCACGCTGGATGCCGATGTCGGCTTATTGATTGCGGGAGACTGGAGTTCTGAGCTTGCGCGCGAGGAGGTTCGAACATTCGAGGCCGCCGATTTCTTCCACGCCGGTTACAGTGAATGGGAAACCCAGGAGGTTGTTTTCCGGCCCGAACGCGAGCCTGATGGCGCGATCTTTTACGGACCCCGCCTGCCGCTTGAGCCGGGTCGTTACCGGCTGGCATGGGAGATTCATTCCGATGCGCCGGCGGGAACGGAACTCGGTCGCGTTAATGTCCGTCAGGATGATGTCGATGAAGGCGGTTGGGTTTTTGTTAGAGCCGGCGAACCGTTCGAGATCCGGTGGGAACAACCCCATAGTTTACCGGTCAACTGGGTGTTTGTTTATCATCGCACTGGCGCGATGCGGATTGGCCGTCTGACCCTTGAACGTGAATAAAAAGGCACGATAATGCGCGCTGGTGCACCCGAGAGGAGTCGAACCTCCACGGCCTTGCGGCCACAAGGACCTGAACCTTGCGTGTATGCCAATTTCACCACGGGTGCCCAAAAAGCGGCGCCAAACAGATGCGTAAGATACCAGTTCGGGCAGGAAATGTCAACGCCGCCAACACCTTTCCTCGATAGAGGCTCTCTTGCATTCAACATTATCTCCATTCTTGTGGAGCCGGCCGTCCCCGGCCGGAAGCGCGCAGGTCGAGACAATCATGAGAC
>PXCX01000237.1 GCA_003565195.1 PVC group bacterium
CCGCGCCAACGCACCGACGCTCCCGCCCAACTGCCGCCAGAAGCCCAGCGGATCACGCTCAAGACCTCCCTGTACACTCCCGCGACAACGCTGAAGCCCTCCGCAGTGATCGACCCAGCGCAGCCAGTAGCGACGCAATAGATCCGCTCCGGATCGCTCACGCCGTTGCTCGACCGTGGCGCGAAAATATGCATCCACCTCGATCAACGGCAGGTTGCGGTACGGCAACAGGAAGTCCGGCAAGATACTGACAGAACCGCCGCAGTGCTTGCATCGGAATCTCGCTACCCGAATAAGCTCACGCCCCGCATATCGCTCATACGTCCCGTTACGGTGAAAACCACCTTGACCGTCGCATCCACGGCAGTCCTCCGGACGGGACACCAAATCAAAAGGGTTGCAAGCAGCCATGTAGGTCGATATACTTTCGACCGTGCATAGGACTTGCATATCTACACGTCACTATGCCACAAAGCCGCCGACTTTGCAGCCCCCTTGCCGGGGCTGCAAGGAAGGCGGCCCTCTCGGGCCGCTGAAGAAAGAGGGGGGATTTATCGCTTGGACTGTCAACCGTAATCAGGTCGCCGCAAGCAAAACGATAGGATGATACGCCGTGAGACGCAAGCTCCGTGCGGACCATCCGTCGTCATGTCCGCAACCAAACCGAAGAAAGTAAGCTTCCGCTTCAGCTACACAACCGACTGCCTACACCAACCCGCCGGTGAACGAAATTCTAGATGATCATGCCGATGGCCCTGAGGGAGAAGAAGTCCCTTTTTGAAACAGCCGATTATTGTCGTCCACTTATGGTTTGCGAGTTGACGGGAGGGATGATGGGTTTTGAGCGAGACAAGGCGACGCGGCCGCCGGTCAAATACGATCCGGCGCTTCATCATCGCCGTTCGATCCGGTTACGCGGCCATGATTACGCGGGGCGCGGCGTATATTTCGTAACTTTGCAGACTTCCGATTTCAGGCCTTTATTCGGCACGGTGGTCGGCGAACGCATGGCGTTGAATGATGCCGGGCGAGCGGCAGCTGCCTGCTGGCGCGCGATTCCCGAACATTTTCCGCATGCCGCATTGGATGAATGGATCATTATGCCGGATCATGTGCATGGGATAATCGTGATCCGGCGGGATGGGCATCCTCCCGTCGGGGCGAAAAATATTTCGCCCGAACCCGGTCGGGCGAATGGTTGTTCGCCGGGGGATAAGAGGGCGAATGATTATTCGCCCCTGCGGCCGCGCGGCACATCGCGAACAATCGGTTCCATTGTGCGTGGGTTCAAAATCGGTGTCACGAAATCATTGGGCGGCGCGTCGGCATGGCAACGCAATTATTACGATATTATTGTGCGGGATCGGCGGGCATTGAACAATATTCGCGCCTATATCCGCAATAATCCCGCTAATTGGAATGTTCACAGGTATGGTAAACCGCGGTTTTTCGCGGGTAATCGCGCGCTGCTGGATTTGCCAATGACCGCTTTCCTGGCATCACGGGGGGATGGCAATGGCACGCATGACGGGAACGGTAAATGGCAAACACTATGCGATCCCATGCGGTGGCCCGATCAGCCGGTCTGCGTGGTGTCGGGATTCCTTTCCCCGATGGAACGGCGGGTGTTTGATGCCTGTCTTGGCCGTAATATTCCGATTGTATGGATCATGGCTCGTGGAATACCGGTCCGGTTGCCGCCTTACTTGCAACATGCCATCGATAACGGACGCCTTTTTGCGATATCTCCATTCGATCCGGCGATTGATCGTTTCAGCGCCGCGCGTGCCGCCTGGTGCAACCAGTACGCGCTGCATTTGGCGAGTCGCGCGGTTATTGGTCAGTTTACACCCGATGGGATGCTGGCCTGTTTGCTGGCCGATTTGCAGCACGATATCTCCGTATGCTATCTTGATCCCGGCGCCGCGAAGGCGGTTGGAACACAATAACGCTTTGAATCAAAACAATTTCCAAACCGCGACATAAATCGATGCAAACCGACAAAGACAAACAAGCCGAACGACGGCGTAAAATCTGGGAGTTATGCAAAGGCGGCGGGGATGATCTCGCTTGCGCGGCGCGTTTGATGGAAGCCGAGACACTGGCGCAAACCCATGAAGATTGGCACAGGATCGCCGAAAAGTGGCTGAAACATTTGGGGAGAACCGGTTTGCCGGATACGGTTCGTTGTCTGCATAATGCCTTCGATGCCACCAACAGCGTCGGGCGGAAACTGAGTTTTCGTTGGATATGGATCGAAGTCGTTAAGCAAGACATCCTCTATCTCACGGAAGCGGAGAATTATCTGAATGCTATCGGGAGTGAATGCAGTGATTTAGCCGATTACTGCCAGTGCGCCAGCACGTGGCACGAGTTGCCGAGCAAGGATTCGTATGTCAGAAAATACCGCTGTCTGCTCAAGGCCGAAGAAAATGCCATGCGCGACATCGCAAACTATGTTCGCGCCCATCCCGAACAGACGGAGCAACAAGTCAACCAATACATTCGGTCGGTGTACTTCTGGATTTCATTTACCTGGTTTGAATGTTTCGATGATGATCTGGATCATGGTTGCGAGTTTTTGACAAGAAGCATGAATATGGCAAAAAAAATGATGCGCGCGAATGCCGGCCGGTTGAGCTAATGACGACGCCGTCACTTAATCCGATGCAGCGTGCGGTCGCAGAACATGTTGCCGGACCGGCGCTGGTCCTCGCGCCGGCCGGTTCCGGCAAGACGATGGTGTTGGCGGAACGGGTGGTGCGTGCGGTGCGGTCCGGAACGGATTCTGCCAGAATCCTGTGTATTACATTTACCAATTTGGCCGCAAAACAGTTGCGTGAACGAGTACACGCCGTGTTGCCGGAACATGCGCGCTGGATATGGTGCGGCACCTTTCACCGGTTCTGCGCGCATGTATTGCGGCGGGAATCCGCCGCGATCGGATTGGCGTCGGATTTCGTTATTGTCGATGAGGAGGATTCGCGCGAAATCATCCGGCGCTTGAAACGCTGTTGGCCGCCGGGCGTTGCCGATCAGAACCAGGAAGCCGAACTCCAGAACCGTTTGGATAACAGTCGGGCGGGAATTTCGGCGGCAAACCTGCGGCTGGACGGACGTTTTGCAGAATATCTTCCCGCGAATATGCAAGCGTTGGCAAGTGCCTACC
>PXCX01000104.1 GCA_003565195.1 PVC group bacterium
CTCGCGCAGACGGTATTCGTTGCGCGGATCGCTTAACGAATGACCGTAGTAACGGTAGGTATCGACTTCGATTAAATACGGGCCCTGTCCCTTGCGGCAACCGGCTGACGCCCGCTGGATCGCGTCGCGAACCGCAAGAACATCCATGCCGTTGACTGTTTCCGCATGCATGTTGTTGTCCGCGAACCCGGCGGCGCGACGGGCCAGCGGATCAATGCCCAAAACTTCCTCGTCGGCACGGCCCGTCATGCCGTAGTGGTTGTTCAAAATCACAAAGATAATCGGTAGCCCGAAGGCGTCATCCTTGGCCAGATGATTGGTAAACTGTTTCTGGGCAGCCCAGTTGAGCGATTCCAAAACAATACCGTTGGCATAGGCGCCGTCGCCCGCGAACGATAAGGTCACACGCCCGTTCTTGAGATAGCGGCATGTCATCGCCGCTCCCGTCGCAATCGGGACACCGCCGCCCACAATCGCGTTCGCTCCCAGATGGCCCAGCGCGAAATCGGCAATATGCATGCCGCCGCCACGACCGCGACAATAACCGGCTTCCTTGCCGAATAATTCGGCGATGGTACGGAAAATATGATCTTCCAAGGCCGTATCCAGCAATTGTTTGCGCGTTTTGGCTTCAGCTTCCGGCACACGCTGGCGTAACGCATTGGTGTCGAGCGAACGTAAGGCAATCATTCCCTTGGCAATACTGTCGCCATGACCGCGGTGGGTCGAGGTAATGTAGTCCAACGGCGCCAACCCCGTGCAGGCGCCTACCGATGCCGCTTCCTGACCGATCGAAACATGGGTTGGTCCGCGGTAATTGAAACCCTGAATCGGTTCGTAGGCGTCGGAACGCAGTTTGACGATCATCTCCTCGAATTCGCGGATCGTCAGCATGTCTTCCAATAAGTCGATGGCTTGCCCGCGTGTCACGACGCCGGCATCTAGTTCTTGTTTAACGGTACCCTTGTAACGGTAACAGGGGATCGTACCGCAGGATACTTTGCGCGGTTTGAATACCGGTTGCAGGTTGCTCAGAAAATTCGGACTCATAATGCTACTCCTTTTTTGATGAAAATGTTGCTGTATAATGGTTAAACCGTTGTCACGCGAATGCCCTGTTTGCGCAACGTGCGTGCCTTTGCCGCAAGCAGATTGCGATCGGTAATCAATGTATGGATATTTTTCGAATCGCCAAAATGTACAAACGATGTCCGCCCGATTTTCGTGCTGTCCGCCAGTAATACCGTTCGCCGCGCGCGCGCCATCATCAGGCGCTTGGTAAACGCTTCATTGGGATCGGTCGTGGTCATGCCGTTCTCAACCGTCAAACCGAGGGTACCCACGAATGCAATGCGGGCCTGTACCTGCTCCAGTAAAAACCCGGTCAGCGGACCTACGAACGTCTGGCTCAGACGCCGCAATTCGCCGCCCGTAAGAATCAGGCGGGGACCGCCTCCCGAAAGCTCGACGGCGATCCGCAACGAATTGGTCACAATCGTTATGTCGGACCGTTCCCGTAACAGCAGGGCCAGCGCCAGTACCGTGCTGCCGCCGTCCAGAAAAACGGAATCGCCGCGACCGACCATGCGCGCTGCCGCCGCCGCAATCCGGCGTTTCTCACGCACGGCGCGTCCCGTCTTATCGTCGAATACCGGCTCTTCCATGGCGCCGTCGCGCGAGACCGCGCCGCCGTGAACCCGCTGCAACACACCGTTACGTTCCAGCGCCAGCAAATCGCGACGAACCGTCGCCGCCGATACGCGCAAAGTCCGGCTGAACTCGGTCACGCTGACAACATGCCGCTCGCGCAGAAGTTTCCGCATGCTTTCCTGCCGTTTGGCGGCCAGGTCTTTGTTGTTTCGATTGCTCATGAATGCATGGATATGATCAAAAGGAAGCATATTTGATCATATCCACTCGACTTATGCAAGCATAAAAAACTTTTGTTGACTTCACGATCAAGAAGTGGTACTTTTTGTGTCTAGCTCCTAAGTCGCAAATTTTTTTTGAGTATTGGAGTTGGAATCCCTGTGAAAAAAAGTAAACGCAATACCTCTGTCGGGCACGCCCTCCAATCTGGGTTTGCATCCACCGATATAACGCCGCCTCTCGGAACTGCCAAAATCGGCTGGATGGCGGATTTGCGGGGCGAAGTCATCCTGGATCCGTTGTTCGCGCGTGCAGCAGTGTTTGACAACGGTGCCGACCGGATCGGTTTCATCCAACTGGATCTGTTGTCGATCCGCTGGACACAGGTGAATCGGATCCGTGCCGGCATTGAAAAAGCCTTCCGTTTTCCCGGCAGCCAGATCATGGTGTCGGCAACCCATAATCACGCCGGTCCGGCGGTGGCTGACGTCGCCCCGACAACACGCGATGTGTGCTACCTGCGTACCTTGGAGGAGCGTTGCATCGAGTGTTTTGGCAAGGCATTAGCGGCCCTCGAGCCATCGGAACTAGGATTCGCATCCCGATTCAATGCCGTCGTGGCGCATAACCGGCGTTGCCGGATGCGCGACGGCACCGTGCGTACTCAGACCCTCGCATCAACGGATCCCCTTTTTCTCTGTCTTGAGGGGCCACGGGATACGGAATTGACCGTTTTGGCCGCACGGAACCGAAGCGGTCACGTTCTCGGTTGTCTTGTCAACTATGCCTGCCATCCCACGCACCACGGCGGGAGCAACGAATTTTCCGCCGGCTTTCCCGGGGTGGTGGCCGATCGTTTACGGGCAGCGGGTTGTCCGGTCACGCTTTACTTGAACGGCGCCTATGGCAACGTCATCACCACCGATTTCGAGCGCGGGATTACGCTGACCAAGGAGGAAGCGGGCGAGAGCCTGGCCGGGGATGCCCGGCAGGCGATTGAGTCGATGACATTCACGACGGACTGGCCGATGTACACAGCCCGGGAAACATTGCAACTTGACTACCGCGAGATCACGGACGACGAACTCCGGGGAAAGGTGTTTGGCGCCCAGCGATTTCGTTCCGATACCCTCTACGAGGATGCCAACCGCCGCTGGCAGCAACGGATCAAACACCGCCGCATCCAGCCGGCGGAATTGCAGATGCTGGGGTTGGGGGATGTGCGCTGGATCGGTGTGCCCGCCGAATATTTCGTGGAATACCAACTGGAAATCAAACAAGCGGCCTATCC
>PXCX01000102.1 GCA_003565195.1 PVC group bacterium
GGCAGATAATCCGTAATGCTCTGACGCAACGCATTGTCGATGCTTTGTTTGATCATCAGGGCCGCCGGCATGTTCAGGTCGGTGATTATGCCGTTTGGCTGGGTGATGATCACGGCATCCGGAAAAGTATTCAGGTGTAACGTCAGTTTTTGGTGTTCCGACGTTGTTTCAAATCCAGGCGGGAAGGTGTCATTCGTGATGTTCAGCACCTCTGATTTTTTCTGGATCGGCAATTTTTGATCACGCAATTTTACTCGTAGAGGCGTTTTATTATCGGCAGAATCCATTGCACTCCCTTGACCGATTTGTTTGCGGGCCATTGGCGTACCTATGAACGATTTAGCTTAGTGCCTTGTTTTTTTGTATCCAAAAGTTGTCGCACGACTAAAAACCACACTTATCATAACTCTTTGCGACCATTGTTGTCAACACTGAAAAGCGGGAGTAAAGCGCTCGTCATCCGGGCCTTGATTGGATCCGAACGGTGGTTACATGTCCCGGTTGTTGTCATGTCCTGGTCGAAAACCGGGGTGCCCGGTAACGTCCGGATTGCATTCCGGTATTCCGGGTTTGGCTCAAACGCGCTCTTGAACCCCTCAGTCAGCCAGATTTCCATGGGCAATCGATCGGGAACCAGCAGGGCTTCAAGAGGAGATGCGTGAGCAATGATCTCCGGCGCTTTCTCGAGTCCGGCCACAAACAATGCGGTCGAAAGTGCGTCGGCTTTGGCGGCGTCTTCGGCTGTGACGGTGACCCCGGCCATATCTTGCGCCATTTTCCCGTTGCGCGGATCGATAATATGACCGAACCGTTTGCCGTTGATTTCAATAAACCTTTCATAGTTTCCCGACGTGGTCACGGCCGGAAACTCTTGCATGTGTAAAACCCCGAGCAGTTGGCTGGTGTCAAACGGATTGCGAACTCCGACGCGCCAGGCAGGCTGATCGGCCGGTGCGCCGGCGCACCGGATATCGCCGCCTAAATCGATTAGGAATGCATCGTAACCCTTGGCCTTCAGGGTCGCGGCGGCCAAGTCGGCGGCTTTGCCCTTGGCGATACCGCCCAGATCCAAAACCATCCCTGACCGTTGTAGGAAAACAGTTGAGGCTTCGGCGTCGATTACAATCCGACGGTAATCGACGAGCGACAGCGCCTTGGCCAGGTCGCTCGCATCGGGAATACCCGACCGTCGGGTCGCGGCTTCATGCCAGCGCTGCAAAAGCGGGGTTACCGTCGGATCAAACAGCCCGTGAGTTGATTGCGCGTATTGGTATGCTAGCCTCACGGTATTTAAGGTAACCGGCGATACCGTGACCGGCTTTTTGCCGGCGGCCTTGTTGATAGCGGTCAATTCGCTGGCGGCCCGGTATAAACTCAGCTTCCGTTCGATATCCACAAACACCGCTTCCACAATATCGGCCGCCTCGTCGATTCTGGCGGCGTCAGGCGCCGGCAAGGTGACGGATGCCTGAGTTCCCATGACCCATAGGGTTCGGGATGAGACGGATTTTTCGTCAGTGCGTTGCCTGCCGCAGCCGGCGACTATTAGCAGAACGGACAGGCCCACCACAATGCGATGCAACCGGGATGCTGGCCGAAACACGATGCGATCCCCTTGAATATCCATGGGTGTTTTGACCTCGTTGCTTTCGCTTCGCATTTCAAGGTGTTTCGGTGGTTCGGATAGATGCTTGCGGCATCGGTGTCAGCGTAACCACCAGCCGGTTTGGGGCACCGGGATGCGCCGGCGCCAGATTGGACAGTGCACGCACATGTCTTGGTTGGCCATGATCGGTCGTGACCATGGCTAAGTTACCCATCCAGAAACCGCTTTCCGAAGGAGTGCGTACCAGTGCGTTAACCGCTTCGTTAGAGGTGAAAAAGTCGCCCATAAACCGCTTTAAAACATCGTCTTCGGATGTCGCTCCCGCCATTTTGACAAATGCCGGATTGGCAAACTCAATCAAACCATCGGTGTTGCAGACCGCAATCGCGGTGCCGGCACCGCGAATCGCGTCGTCGCGCAAGCTCTGCTGTTCCCGGGATTTTTCGCGCCGTTCCATGTTGCGGATCGAGAAAATCATGTCATCCGTGTTGAACAAACCGATATTGTTAATGGCGATTTCCGCTGGGAAAATTGTTTCATCTTTTCGTTTGCATACGGCCTTGATCACGGTAAAACGACCGGTATCGGTGTGATTCCTGATTTTAAACAGGATTTTGGCATTGACGCCGCGCACGAGCTTTTCAACCGGTTTATTCCAGAATTCGTCGTCGGCATAACCGAAAAACTTTTCCGCACGTCGGTTGCCGCAGAAGATTGTACCTTTGGCATCGACCAACAGTACGGCGTCATAAAGTCCGTTCAGCAAACGCCGGTAGAGGACGAATTCCCGATCGTCACTTGCCGGTGTGTCGGATGCGTGGTCGGTTCCGGGGTCGACGCCGTCATCCAGAAATTCGCTGAGATCAGTCGAATCACCCAGCAATGCCCGCATTTCGGCCGTATCGGTTAGCTCAGAGGACGGGGTTTGGGGTTCCGGCTTTTCGACGGATTCGGCGGACGCGGTAGATGCCTTTTGCGATGCCGGTTCCGTTGGCGCCGGGGAATCCTTCTCGGCTGCCGGCACATCCGATTCCGGCTTTTTTTTAGAGCGCGAAGAAAAGAAAAGTTTCATGATCTCCCTTTGGCGATGCAATTACTCCAAATCCGACAGATCGATTCGAATGGTCATGGATGACATATCGACATCCTGCGGGGTATCCGGGTCCCCGGTTGTTCTCTGAGCCCGTGCCGTAGATTCTGACTTTGAAATCAACAGGGGTGATGAGCAAGCGGGGCAATTCACTTCCATCCCCAACATTTCGGTAGGCGCTTCAATTTCTTGGCCGCAGGTATGGCAGTTCAGGGTGATAAAATCAAGTGCCGTTTCCGACGAAATTGGACTTTGTGCCGGTTTCATGCGCTGTTCGTCGATTTCGCTGCCAACCGGCTTGCGTTGTTCGGGTACCTGGATCGGGTTGTTGCAATAAGGGCATTCGCCCTTCATGCCCGCCTCGCCTGGCGAGGCGGATAACGTGCTCTTGCAATCCGCGCATTCAAAAAGTATTTGCCCTTCGGTGTCCGCATCCGA
>PXCX01000029.1 GCA_003565195.1 PVC group bacterium
GTCCCGGCGGACGCACGGCACAAAACGCGCGTTGGGATTGCCGGGTCATCAACTTGTCAACCGCGTATCGCATGGCACCGACGGCGCCGAGCGCGGCCTGCCAGGTACCTGGCGATAGGATAGTATCTGGATCGGTATGGATTACGGCGCCGGCAGCCGACAGGTCGCGTATGGAATCGATATACTGTTGCTGATGAACTAATGCCAAATCTTGCGGCGATGCCAATTCGGCCGCAATTACCGGAATGCCGGCAGGTAAATGTTTCAAGACGGCCGACAAGCGGTCGGGCGCTTCAGGATGCCCGATGGCGGGTCTATGCCGGCGGCAGTCGGGATGTGTAATAACGATAGGTATAGACATAAACCCCAATCATCTGTTAAAATACGCTCATTATGAAGGTTCGTTGTCCCCATTGCAAACATGTTTTTACGGTTAAAAACCAGCGCGCCGCCCAAACTTGTCCCGAATGCAACAAAACGTTGCTGTTACCACGGTTTTTCGGCGATAAAAATCCGGCAGAATTTAATCGTGCGGTTTTACAACGCGAAATGATGAAACGCCGGCAAGCATCTTCCGGCGGCGGTTTACCGCCGGCAGGCATGATCTTCAGCAAGCGCCCCACGCGCATGTTCATCATTATTGCGGTTTTGGTTATTATCGGGGGGGTCCTGATACAGCGCGTCAGACATCCCGTTGATACGACGGAACCGGCTCGCATCGAACTGGCGCTTGAGAATCTGGTGACCTTACGGATTGCTGTCGAACGTTTTTACAACCATTGTGGTCGTTATCCAACCACCGATGAAGGTTTGGCGGCTCTGTTGCTGGATCCCGGCGCTGACGGTTGGAACGGTCCTTACATTCTCGGATTGCGTCCCGATCCATGGGGTCGCCAATTTAAATATCGCCTGGAAAACGGCAGACCAGTGATAAAATCCTTCGGCGCCGACGGAATCGCGGGAACGCAACAGGATCTCAAGGCGCCGTCCCTGCTGATGGATGAGGCAAAGGGCGATGAAGGCGTCATACGAGTCACGCCATAGCCGCTTCGACGAAGGCAGCCTGATTTACAACGCTCCCCGATTAGGACCAGACCACGGTCATGCCGTCCCAGGGCACATCAATCCCATCAGGTAAACGGCGGGCAACGGCGGTGTGCTCAAGATCATGGCATAGATGGGTAATAAACGCGCGGCGGGCGCCAATCTTTTGCAATAAATTCACTGAATCATGCAGCGTCAAATGCGATCCATGCGGACGATCGCGTAAGGCATCAAGGATCATAATATCCAGTCCTCTTAATTGACGGATTGCCGGACCGTTCATTGCACTGCAATCCGGAGCATACCCAACGGAACACCCCCGGTCGTTATCAATCCGGTATCCCAAGGTGGGTATCCTGCCGTGTTCGACCTCGAACGGCGTCACTTTTAAGCAGCCGCAATCCAGCGATTGGCCGGCGCTAACTTCCTTGAATATGATTTCGGGGCGATACACCCCCGGTTCCGGCGCGCGCAATACGTAATCGAATATGCGGCGCATATCCTCAATTGTGGCGTGACCACCGTATACGGGAATCGCCGTCTTTTGCAACGTGTTGAAACGCCGCAAATCATCAAGGCCGAACACATGATCGGCGTGGGCATGTGTAATCAGTACGCTGTCAACACGTTTGATTCGGTATTCCAATGCCTGTTCGCGCAAGTCGGGCGGCGCATCAATCAGCAGAGAATAGCCCTCGCTTTCAACAATCAACGCCGCACGCCGCCGCCGATTCCGGCGATCGGTCGAACGACAAACATCGCATTCGCAGCCGATCATGGGGACGCCAACCGATGTACCAGTACCGAGGAACGTAATCTTCACAAACCGCTTGCTTTATCTCGGTACCAAGCCGAGCCATTCCTGGATCACGGGAGCATAGCGAACGATGATCGGCGCAAAGACGATGGCAACCATGCTCATCAATTTGATAAGGATGTTCAACGACGGTCCGCTGGTATCCTTGCATGGATCGCCGACCGTATCGCCGATGACAGCCGCGGCATGAACCGGGTTCTGGCCGCCATCCGGCAATTTTTTGCCGCCGAAATTCCCTTTTTCGATATATTTCTTGGCATTATCCCAGGCACCGCCGGCATTATTCAACATGGTCGCCAATACAAAACCGGTTGCCAAAGCCCCCGCCAGCAAGCCCATCAGGCCTGCCACACCCAGGATCAGGCCAGTGATGACCGGAATCACAATGGCCAGGGTCGCCGGCAAAACCATCTCGCGCTGTGCGCTGGCGGTGACGATCGATACGCATTCGGCGTAATCCGGTTTCCCGGATCCATCCATGATCCCCTTGATCTCCTTGAATTGGCGGCGCACTTCATTGACCACCGCGCCGGCGGCGCGGCCAACCGCTTTCATGGTCATGGCGCAGAACACGAAGGCCGACATGGCCCCCAGGAACAAGCCACACAGCAGCAGTGGATTCAATAAATGAATATGAAAGATATCGATAAAGCCAACGATTTCGGTTCCGAGCACGGTATCGCGCTGCAACCCCATAAACTGTCCGTCCGGCGCCTGATGGGCAAACCGGGCAATCCACGATTTTACCACTTCGATGAAGGAAACCATCAACGCCATGGCGGTCAGCGCCGCGGAACCAATCGCAAACCCTTTTCCGGTCGCCGCCGTGGTATTCCCCAGGGCATCCAGGGCATCGGTCCGTTCGCGAACCTGTGGCGGCAGTTCGGCCATTTCCGCGTTACCGCCCGCGTTATCCGCAATGGGACCATAGGCATCGGTTGCCAGCGTAATGCCCAACGTCGAAAGCATGCCAACCGCGGCAAACCCGATACCGTACAGGCCGGCGCCGAGTTCGCTGAAACCACCGGGCAATCCGAAGGCAAACAGAATTCCCACTACGATCAACAGGACGGGATATCCCGCCGAATACATGCCGGTAGCCAGGCCGTCGATAATGGTTGTGGCCGCACCCATTTTCGATTGTTCGGCGATACCGCGCGTCGGTTTATATTCGTCGGACGTAAAATACTCGGTGGACTGTCCGATCAGGACACCGGTAATCAGACCGGCGGTAATCGAACCGAATATGCCCCAACTGATCAGACCGCCCCA
>PXCX01000281.1 GCA_003565195.1 PVC group bacterium
CGGCCTGCGCCGCGGCCGGCGCCGCGAATGGCGGCGCGCTTTGGGTGCTGACGTTCGAAAAGCATCCGCTACATGTACTGGCGCCCGAGCGTGCGCCGCCGTTATTGACTTCGGCGGACCATAAAGCGTGCTTGCTTGAGAAGCTGGGGGTTGCCGGGTGTCTGTCGCTGCCGTTCGATACCGTTTGGGCATCGTTGGAACCGGAACTTTTTCTGGATCGTCTGTTGCACGAGGTGCCCCGATTGACGGCTATGTTTACCGGTCTGAACTGGCGTTTCGGACGGTATGCGGCCGGAAATCAAGCTCTGTTAAGATCATGGGGCGAGCGTAATCGTATTTCAGTCAACACGATCCCGCCGGTTCTTTGGAAAGGCGCACCCGTTTCCAGTACCCGCATCCGCCAAGCGGTTGCGGCCGGCCGCCTGGCGGAAGCCGCCGGTATGCTGGGACGCCCGTTCAGCCTGATGGGAACCGTTGAAAGAGGTCGCGCGATCGGTCGACGGATCGGTTATCGGACGGCCAACCTGCAGCCACACAACGAGGTACGCCCGCCATGTGGTGTGTATGCGGTCGTTGTGGCGCTTAGCGATGGATGTTGCTGTCGCGGAGTCATGAACTGGGGACAACGACCAACGTTTGCCGGTCCTCATGAGCACCTCGCCGATCCGGTCATGGAAGTTCATTTGCTGGATCAAAACCGGGATTTATACGGGGCGCGTGTCGAAATGTTTATCATCGAACGGTTGCGTAACGAACATCGTTTTGATCATGCCGACGATTTAGGACGGCAAATCGCCGCCGATATCGATGCCGCCGATCGTATTCTGAAACAAACGCTTGATCTCCGTGCTTTACAAATTGCGCAAGATGACATACACTTCGGTCCGACGACAAAAAAGAAGGAATCAGAAAGAAGAAAGAACGAGGAGCAGAAAGAAGGGCCGTAACTATGGACCGTCAAACGAAAGAGGAGATTAAACAGCAATATCGCCGCCACGAAAGCGATTCAGGGTCGGCTGAAGTGCAGATCGCACTGTTGTCGAAACGTATAGAAGGTCTCACCGACCATCTCAGGGGAAACCGTAAGGATCATAGTTCGCGATACGGTTTGATCAAGATGGTGAGCGCGCGGCGTAAACTCCTCAATTATATCCGACGCAATGATGAAACGCGTTACCGTAATATCATCAAGCGTCTTAAACTCCGTCATTGACCGATGCTGCGCGAAGGTTTTTCAGCGCTCCGTTTGCCGGCGACCAACGGATCGACGCGTTGCTTGCGGCTACATTCGCATGCCGGGTACCGGTTTGGCGTGCCCTCTTCCACACACATCACACGGCGATGGTGAAAACCGCCATCGTTGAATCTTGTCGCTTATTCAAGGAATTATAAATCATGATGAAATCTGTAAATCTATCCGTTCCCATCGGCGAAAGCGCCGTGACTCTCGAGACCGGTATGCTGGCACACCAGGCTCAGGGTGCCGTGACCGTGCGTATCGGCGACACCATCCTGCTGTCTGCCGTGACCGCATCCGATCAACCGCGCGAAGGTATCGACTACTTCCCGTTGCAAGTCGAGTACCGCGAAAAATTTTCGGCAGCCGGCCGGTTTCCGGGCGGCTTCTTCAAACGCGAAGCACGGCCTTCGGAAAAAGAAATCCTGACCGCCCGCTTGACTGACCGGCCGATCCGACCGTTGTTCCCGGAGGGCTACCATAACGAAGTCCAAATCAATAATATGCTGCTTTCGGCCGATGGCGAAAATGATTCGGATATTCTGAGCATGCTTGGTGCCAGTGCGGCGCTGATGCTTTCCGATATCCCGTTTGCCGGTCCCGTGGCTGCCGTTCGTGTCGGACGGGTTGACGGAGCGTTTGTCGTGAATCCCACCAACGCGCAACGCGAGCGCAGCGATCTTGACCTGGTTTATTCCGCCAATCGTGAATGTCCGGTCATGATTGAAGGTGGCGGCGCTGAAATCAGTGAAGCCGATTTGGTGGCCGCCATGCGGGTCGCGCATCCGGAATGCGCCAAGTTGATTGATGCCCAGCTTGAATTGCGCAAGCTTGCCGGCAAACCGGAGAAGAGCTTGCCGGATATTGATGTGGCCGATCATGGATTACTCGATACGGCGCGCGCCCTGGTGGGCGATGACTTGCGTGAAGCCATCACGGTTGAATCCAAAAAGGAAAGAAAGGAGCGGCTGGGCGCGCTGCGCCTGGAATTGGCGGAAAAAATCATGGCACAAACTACGGATACGTCGGAGGAAACGATCCGTGCCGCCTGGGATGCGCTCGAAATCGAGACCGTCCGGAATCTTGCTCTGAAGGAAAACCGCCGTATCGATGGTCGTGGGATGGACGATATCCGAACGCTGGAATCTGTTGTCGGCGTGTTGCCGCGAACCCATGGTTCGGCAATCTTTTCGCGTGGCGACACGCAGGTTCTGGCATCGTTGACGCTCGGGACCGATCAGGATTCGCAATCTGTCGATGCTGTAGTTGGAGGACCGGCCGACAAGCGGTTTATCCTGCATTATAATTTCCCGCCGTATTGCACCGGCGAAACTGGTCGTCTGGGATTTACCAGTCGTCGTGAAATCGGGCATGGCGCTCTGGCGGAACGGTCGCTCGAACCGGTGGTACCGGGCGATTATCCGTATACAATCCGTCTGGTCGACGATGTCATGGGATCCAACGGTTCTTCGTCGATGGCCAGCGTTTGTGCCGGATGCATGGCGATGATGGATGCCGGCGTTCCCTTGAAGGCCCCCGTGGCCGGTATCTCGATCGGCCTTTTTTCCGATGCCGATAAAGCGATTTTGATAACCGATATTCTGGGGACCGAAGACCATTGCGGGGATATGGATTTCAAGGTTGCCGGAACCCGCAACGGTATTACCGGTTTTCAAGTTGACTTGAAAATACGCGGACTGCAATGGGATCTGGTTGAGGCGGCATTCGAAAAAGCGCGTCTGGCGCGACTCAAAATCCTGGAATTTATGGCGACTGTCCTCGAAAAACCGCGGGCCGAACTTTCGCCCTACGCGCCGCGGATTGAGGAGATCAAAATCGATCCGGAAAAGATCGGCTTGTTGATCGGGCCGGGCGGCAAAAATATCCGCCGCATCACGGCATTGTCAGGCGCCCAGATTGATATCGAAGAAGATGGTACGGTGAAAATATTCAGCAGCAATTCCGAGGCGCTTGAAATTGCGGTGCGCGAAGTCAACATGATTTCCGCCGAAGTCGAGGAGGGCACCTTGTACGACGGGGTGGTGACCGGCGTCAAGGATTTCGGTGCCTTCGTGGAAGTTCTGCCGGGCAAGGAAGGCTTGGTGCATATCAGCGAACTGGCTGATTTCCGGGTTAATCGCGTGGAAGATATCTGCAAGGTCGGCGATCATATGCCGGTCAAATGTATCGGGGTCAATGAACGGGGTCAAGTCCGTTTGAGCCGCAAAGCCGCCATGCAGGATAAAGATGCTTGAGACCGCCGCCGCCGCCCGTGCCCATACGGTTTGAGCGAACCGGGAAACCGGACGCAAACGTTAGAAAACCATTGGACCGTGGAGGGATGGCTGAGTGGTCGAAAGCACCGGTCTTGAAAACCGGCGACCTGAAAGGGTCCGGGGGTTCGAATCCCTCTCCCTCCGCCATATTCCGCAAGGGGTAACCGAGGTTCTGAATGACCGTCAAACGACCGTCATCCATGGTTTGGGCCGTGTTGGCGCTGGGCGCCGGCAGTCAATTGGCGCAAATTGTGTTGTTGCGCGAGTTGTTGACCGTTTTTTACGGTCATGAATTGTCGATCGGGCTCATTCTGGCGGGTTGGATGTTGTGGGTTGGAATCGGTAGCGGTTTCGCGCCCGCCGTCCGCCGTCCGATGCGCGCCGCCCGATGGACGGCGGCCGGCGTTTTGCTTCTTTTCCCGGTCACGATACTGGGGTTGCGTTGGTTGCGCGCCGGGTTCGATGTGATGCCCGGGATGCATTTGGCGTTGTTGGATTTGGCATGGTCCGGGACGTTGATCGTGGCGCCGGTATGTATCCTGCTGGGAATTCATTTTGTCTTGCTGGCGAGCGCGTGGGGTAGGCGACATGCCGGCGATCCCGTGCGCGGCGCCGCCAATACCTATTACGTCGAGGCTGTCGGGAATGCCTGCGGGGGCATGCTTTTTACGCTGCTCCTGGTCCATTATCTGACCGCTCTCCATTTGGCGGCGGTTGCCGGTGCGCTGATGCTGGCGGTATTGCCGGCCGGCCGTCGCCGGATGTGGCGGATGGCGCCGCTGCTTGTGGTCCTTTCGTTTCCCTGGCTCGGACGTTTGGATACCTGGGCGACCGGCCGCCAATGGCGGCTTGCGGCGCCCGATCAAACGCTGATAGATAGCCGGCAATCGGCCTACGGACCGATTGCCGTGTTGCGGCGCGCCGATCAATTCAACATCTTTCAAAGCGGGCACCTGGTGACCTCATTCGGCGCAGACGCCGCAGCGGTGGTCTTCGAGGAACAAAGCGCGGCAAACCTGGCGCATGTTGTCATGACCCAACATACCGATCCGGGCCGTGTCTTATTAGTGGGTGGCGGGTTGCGCGGCGTGTTGCGCGACGTGTTGCGTCATCCGGTTGAAACGGTCGATTATATCGAAATCAACCCCGTTCTACTGGCCGCCGGGGAAGCCGTGACGTCGCGGACAACCCGTGATGCCTTGCGCGATCCGCGGGTTCGTGTATTGACGACGGATGGCAGACTGCATGTCAAGCGTGCCGACACTCATTACGATCTTATGCTGTTCGATGTTCCCGATCCCTCGACTGCGGTGCTGAACCGTTATTATACGCGGGAATTTTTTGCCGAGGCCAAGTCGCGTCTGGCGCCCGGCGGTGTCTTGGCCTTGCGTCTGTCCGGTGGCGATTTACGTGGACGGGTGACCGCGAATCGTAATGCCGCCGTGTATCATACGATGCGTGGTGTGTTCCCCAGGGTGCTGGCGTTGGGCGAGGCGGATACGATGCTGGTGGCAGGCGTGGATACGCCGGGAACCATCACCGCCGATGTCGCCGAGTTGCAACGCCGTTTTATGGAACGCGGGATTGATACCCCCGCGTTTTCAGCGCATCATTTCAGCTTGTTATTGGATCCGTCGCGGGTGCGCCGGATGAATTGGATATTGCGTCACCACGGCCGGCATCCCGAAGCGCATCGTGCACCGCCGGAAACCGGACCGCTGATCGCGCCCTCGTTGGAGGATCAGGAGGCGGCGGACGCCGATTTGCCGCCGGTGGCCGAACGGGTCTTTATCAACTCCGATTTTCGGCCAATCGGTTATGTTCATCATTTGGCACTGTGGAACCGGACTACCCGTTCACGCGCGCCGCAATGGCTGGATCATCTGCCGGACGCGCATTGGAACCGTGGGATTCCCGTCTTGGTGGCGATTGTCATCGTTGCCCTGGGCTTGCGTTTCCTGGCGCCGCCACGGCGCCGCATGCGCTGGAGCGTGCGTTATGCCGTCTTGACGGCCGTTTTTACCACCGGATTCTCGACAATGATGTTGCAGGTGGCGTTATTGTTTGCGTTTCAGGGCGTTTATGGCTATGTGTATGAACGGGTGGGCATGATCGTGGCGTTATTCATGGCCGGATTGGCGGGCGGCGCCTTCATCGCGCGGACATTGATGCCGCCCAAAACCGGGTTGTCCCTGTTGGCCGGCGTGCAGTTGGGCGTTGCGCTCTTTACGGTGGGCATTGCGTTCGTCCTGCCGGTCGCCGGCCGGTTGGATGTTCCGTGGTTGGTTTTCACGTTTTTCGCGGGGATCACCTTTTTTACCGGAATGCTTTGCGGCGCCGATTTCCCGTTGGCGATTGCCTGCCTGAGTGAGATTTCAAATAATCCCGGACACGTCATCGGCAGGGTTTACGGATTGGAATTGATCGGCGCCTGCCTCGGCGCCGTGGCGGCCAGCGTGGTCCTTGCCCCGGTGCATGGCCTGACCGTGACCTGTCTGCTTGCCGCGAGCATGAATCTTGTAGCCTTCATCGTCTGCTTGCCGGCAATCATCCCGGCGTCAGCGGCAGGCGCAGGAGACGCCGGAATTCGCCGGGTGTCAGGTTGATATGCGTTTTGAAAATCCGCGTGAAATGACTCTGGTCCGCGAAGCCGCATACCTCCGCGACGCGGCTGATTTCCATCTGGGTGCAGGCCAATAATTTCTTGGCTTCCGCAACCCGGATTTCCGTCAGATGGCGGTGAAACGATTTGCGGGTTTCGCGTCGTAAATGTTGCACGATACTCGAGGGCGCGGCGCCGACCGCGCGCGCGGTTCGGTTCAAGGTTACTTTTTCCCCGTAATGGCGGCGCAACCAATCCAATACCCGGTCGCTTAGCGCCGGTGGATCGGTCAGCGCCGGTCGCTTGCGCGAAAACCGTTCCAAAACTATATCGGCAATCACCGCGCAGGCGGCCTCGGTGGTGGTCGCGCCCTCCAAACGGACCATTTGCTGCAATTCCCGGCTGGTGGCCGCTGCCCAACTTTCGCCCCGTAGAATCGATTCGCTGGTCAAGGTTGCCAATAACAGGCGTAAATGCGCTTTTAAACGCCGGATATCCCAGTTGCTGGCCATCAATAAACGCGCCAGGTATTCGGAAACAAAACGTCGCGCACGCTCGCGATCCTCGCGCTGAAGATAATCCAATAAGGGATAAATGTCCGCCGGGGTACCCGGACGCCCGATGCCGCCGGCTGTCGCTGTCGCCGATGCGTCGCGGCGCGCGTCCTGTAATGCTTCCGCAATCTCGCGTTGCTGGCAATAACGGCGATTCTGGTCCTGTACAAAATCGCTGGCGTTCAATCCGTGCGAAAAGGTGGTCTCCATCAATAAACGGCCCAACCCGCGAAGCGCGCCCGCCGAAACAGGGCGTAACGATTCCGCGCAGCATAAAAGCCGGTCGCGTTCCGGCGCCGATAGCGCCGCCAGATGATGCGCTAACGAATCGCGAAACACGAACTGGTCTTCAGCGGCAAAAAAACCGCCCAACTCCAAAACCCCGCAACAGGTGTGACGGGGCGCCACCGCCACCGCGGTAAACAACAAACCCGCCCAGCAATGATAGAAATATGGTTCCCCCGAGGCAAAGGATGCCATCGCCGCGCTGCGTAGCGCGTGTCGGCAATAGGAGCCCGTTTCCGCATGATCAAGGCAGACCTTGCAAAAATCACAGGTTCGCTCATGACGGACACTAAATGATGACTGCATATCGTGATAAACCGCGCCGTCACCGGTAACCGCCGCCAATGTTTGCAGTACCTCTTGCAAGACCGCTTCAAATTGAGTTTTCGAGGTCATTATTTGCTTCATTATACAAGGGTAATGCCGAAACATGCAAGATCGTAATGCCGGGTATGTTATAATAGCCGGCAATGAAAGCGAATGCGGTTAGATTATTGGATTGGTTGGCGGCGGGTAACATTTTGGTATCTGACGGCGCATGGGGTACTCAATTACAGGCGGCCGGTTTGCAGCCGGGTGAATGTCCGGAGTTATGGAATCTTGAGCATCGTTCCAAGGTTTTGGCGGTGGCGCAAGCTTATGTGGCGGCCGGCAGTGAGGTGATAGGGACGAACAGTTTTGGCGCATCGCGGTTGAAACTGGGAATGTATGATCTTGCGGATCGTACGGTTGCGATAAACGCGGCGGCGGCTGCGATATCGCGCGAAGCGGCAGGTTCTCAAGGTTGGGTGTTGGGTTCCATGGGTCCGACCGGTCGGATATTGTTGCTGGGCGATACCAGCGAGCAAGAGGTTACCGATGCTTATTCCGAGCAGGCGTTGGCGTTGGCGTCGGGTGGCGCGGATGTGGCGTGCATTGAGACGATGTCGGCGATTGATGAGGCTGTGCCGGCGATTCGGGCGGTGCGCGAAAACACGTCGTTGGCGGTTGCCTGCACCTTTACGTTTAACAAGACATCCGGCGGAGAGTTTCGCACCATGATGGGCGTAAGTCCCGCGGACATGGCGCGTGCCATGTTGGATGCCGGCGCGGATATTATCGGCACTAACTGCGGGAATGGATTTGAGGCGATGATTGAGATTGTGCAGCAAATACGAACCGTGGCCCCGCGCCCTATTCCGGTTTTGGTGCATGCCAATGCGGGAACACCCTATCGCGAGCAAGATCATGATGTGTATCCGGATACGCCGTCCGCGATGGGGGAGCGGGCGCCGGATTTGGCGGCGGCCGGCGCGGATATTATCGGTGGCTGCTGTGGTACAACGCCCGAACATATTGCCGCCATTTGCGCGGCATTGAAAGCCTTGTCGCCGGCCGCGAACCCCTGAACCAAGACCGTTTACCACGGGAGAAAAATTTTATGACGATTGAAACCTTTCATATTATTGGCGAAAACATTCATTGCACCCGCAGTTACAAGATCGACGGCCGTTTTGTTGATATCGAAGGCGAGAGGACTGCATCGATTTTGTACAAGGATGCCGGCAACGCGACTTGTCGCTTACCGGTACCGGCGTCGATCATGGCGGGCGCCGACTGGCAATCCGGGAAAGTGCGCCACAGCGCCGTGGCGGTCTGGCAGGGGATGTATGGCAAGGGTGAATCCGGCGAACGTGGCCGTGACTATTTGAGGTCGTTGGCCTTGCGCCAGCAACGCGCCGGCGCGGCGTATCTGGATATCAACATTGATGAATTCAGCACTGGGATTGACGAGCGTTGCAAGGCGATGCGCTGGGTGGTCGAGCTGTTGACGCCGGTGGTGACGATTCCGTTAAGTATTGATTCGTCGAATACGTCGGTTCTGGGTTGCGGTTTAGAGGTTTGCGACCGTACGCATGGCGCGCCGATGGTCAATTCGGTATCCCTGGAACGGCTTGAAGCCGTGGCGGTGGCGGCCGAGCATCGGGCGGTGGTGATTGCCTCGGCTGCCGGCGAGCAGGATTTGCCCGCCGATACGGCGGGTCGGATGGCCAATCTTAAGGTGTTGATGAAGCATTTAAAGGCTGCCGGCATGCAAGATGGCGCGATCTATTTCGATCCGCTGGTGATTCCGGTGGCGACCGACTCCAACAATGGGCGGGCGTTTCTGGATGCGGTTCGCGCAATCCGCGACGCTTACGGGACGCAGGTTCATGTGGTGGGCGGGTTCAGCAACGTTTCGTTCGGGATGCCTTGCCGCAAACTGATCAATCAAGTGTTCACCCGGTTGGCGGTTGATGCCGGGGCCGACGGCGGGATCGTGGATCCGTTCCATATTAACCGGCATGTCTTGAACGAGCTTGATCCCGGGACGGAATCGTTTGGTTTGGCGCGCGCTTTATTGACGGGCGAGGATGCTTTCGGCGTCGAATTCATAGCAGCATATCGCGACGGACGATTAGCGGTATAATCAATCATGCAAAAAACAGCGTGCGATCCTCGTACGATGTCCGACTGGCAAATCGCCGAGCTGGCAGAGGCCTCCATCAAGCCGCTGGATCGTCTGGCATCCGAGATCGGTATTTCCTTCGATGAATTGATTCCGATGGGCCGGCACGTGGCCAAAGTGGATTACGGGCGTGTGCTGGAGCGTCTGGGCGAAGCGACTCGCGGCCGCTATATCGATGTGACCGCAATCACCCCGACACCGCTGGGTGAAGGCAAAACCACGACGACCCTGGGATTGGTTCAGGGACTGGGCCGTCTGGGCAAACGGGCGAGCGCGGCCATCCGGCAACCTAGTAGCGGTCCGACGTTTAACGTCAAGGGATCGGCCGCCGGCGGGGGACTGGCACAGTGTATTCCGCAGGCCCCGCTTTCCATCCGGCTGACCGGCGATATCGATAGTATTACCAATGCCCATAATCTGGCCATGGTGGCCTTGACCTCCCGGATGCAGCACGAAAACAATTACGACGATACGCGGCTGGCACGCGCCGGGTTGCGTCGTTTGGATATCGACCCGGAAACGATCAGTTTACGCTGGGCAATCGATTACTGTGCCCAGGCGTTGCGCCGGATCCGGATCGGTTTGGGTGGTCCCATGGACGGTCTGGAAATGAACTCGGGATTCCAAATGGCGGTAGCCAGTGAAGTGATGGCGATCCTGGCGATTGCCCGCGATCTGGCCGATTTGCGAAAGCGGATGGACCGGATCGTTGTAGCCCGGGATCGTCAAGGCCGCGAGATTACGACCGCCGATTTGGAGGTGGCCGGCGCCATGACCGCATGGATGGTCGATGCCGTCAATCCGAACCTGATGCAAACCATCGAAGGCCAGCCGGTGTTCGTGCATGCCGGTCCGTTCGCCAATATCGCCATCGGTCAGAGCTCGATTATCGCGGATCGTTTAGGGGTGCGCCTGGCGGAATATCATGTTACCGAAAGCGGATTTGGCGCCGATATCGGGTTTGAGAAATTCTGGAATCTGAAATGCCGGCTTTCGGGGATCACCCCTGATGCGGCGGTCATTGTGGCGACCGTACGCGCCTTGAAAATGCATGGCGGCGGTCCGTCGTTCAAACCCGGAATGAAACTGGACGAAGCCTATACCCGCGAAAATTTAGCCTTGCTGGAAGCCGGTTGTGCCAACCTTGCGGCGCACATCCAAATCGTCGCGCGAAGCGGTTTGCAACCCATCGTTTGTATCAACGCGTTCGAGACCGATAGCTCGTCCGAAATCGCGTGCATTCGTCGTTTCGTCGAACAGAACGGTGGGATCGCGGTGCTGTCTGAGCATTGGCTGAAGGGCGGCGCCGGCGCACTCGAACTGGCGGAGGCGGTCATGACGGTGTGTAACCGGAAAACCCAAACGTTTGAGTATTTATACGACCATCATACTCCGCTACGGCAGCGCATCGACAGGATTGCGCGAATGGTGTACGGCGCCGACGGCGTCGAATATACCGGCAACGCCAATACAAAAATCAAG
This sequence comes from PVC group bacterium, assembly GCA_003565195.1. Classification (GTDB taxonomy): domain Bacteria; phylum Verrucomicrobiota; class Kiritimatiellia; order CAIKKV01; family PXCX01; genus PXCX01. The sequence continues at coordinate 10,925 of PXCX01000281.1, forward strand.
GCTCTCGAGCAGGATCCGACTGCTGCAACATTCGGGGTATGCATGGTCAAAACCCATTTCAGTCTATCGCATGATCCGCAGCGAAAGGGCCGGCCGGCTGGCTGGACGTTGCCGATCCGTGACGTGTTGGTCTATCGCGGCGCGGGCTTGGTGGCGCCGGTGGCCGCCGAAATCAAGCTGATGCCCGGCACCGCCTCCGATCCTGCTTTTCGGCGGATCGATGTCGATCCGGACACCGGCAGAGTTACGGGATTGTTTTAGATTAACCTTGAACTGTGAACCGTTAACCGTGAACAGGGGAACGAAATGCAACATCATATCGATCAACGAATGTTTCATGTGGAAATCCTGACACCCAAACATAATTCGGCGACCCTGGAAGACGGACTTGAAAAATTCGCCGTCAAATACCAAACGGTTCTCGAGCAGGGATACGTTGCCTGTATTACCGATAACCCGATGGGTATGTTGAGTTTTCAAGCCACCGAAATCCTGCCCGAACTTGAATTGCCAACGCCCGCCGAACAAGTCTTGATTCATTTGAACACGTTTCATACCAAGCCGGCGCTGGATGAGATTCTGGTCAAGATGCTCGATTTGGGGTTGCAATATCTCCTGATCGTTTCCGGCGACGGCAGTGAACGCTTGCCAAGGTTGACGCCGGCGTCGATCGGTGCGCCGGTCAATACGGTGACCTCAGTGGAATTGCTGGATTACATTCGACGCCAATATCCCGGTTGCTTTCATTGCGGGGTGGCGTTCAATCCCTATGAGCCACCGGATCACGAGTTGCAAAAAATGCATCGTAAAATCGATATGGGCGCCGAATTCATTATTACCCAGCCGGTGATCGGGCGAAACGAACGCGTGTTGCAACTCAAGCAATTCGGGTTGCCGGTAATTGTCGATGCCTGGATGTCGAAGAAACTCCATCTGTTGTCCGAATGTGTAGGTTACACCATCCCGCAAGATACCCCGTACGATCCGCTTGAAAATCTACGCGATTTACGGCGCTTTTACCCGGATTGGGGGATTTACCTGGCGCTGCTGGGATTCAAAACCCAGTTGCCGCAGCTCTCCGAAATCCGGGAGGCGCCAGGAGACGGCATAGGGGGCAGGGCTCGATCGCGCCCGGCGATACCCATGAGAGGAGGAGCATATCGAACCCAAATGGTTGAGTTAAGCCGTCAATGTCCGGTAAATTGTTGCACTCATTTACTCAAAAAATGTCCGAATTAGTTCACGTATAGTTAATACATCCAATAAGGAGAGATTTCATGAAGCCGGTCAATGTAGGAGTATGCGGATATGGTCACTATGTGCGCGGCAATTTTTTGCCGCAGTTCGCGCGTTGCGAGTTGATCAACGTCGTCGGGGTCTACAATCGTGGCGAGGAACGGCGACAGCAGGCGGCTGCGGACGGCTATTGGACGACCGGCGATCTCGATGAGCTGCTCGCGATTCCCGAAATTGAGGCCGTTTACATTGGCACGGCCAATGCCGCGCACAAGGAACAGTGCGTGGCGGCGGCACGGGCCGGCAAGCACATCCTGTGCGACAAGCCGCTGGCGCTGGCGATCGAGGATGTCAACGTCATGTGCGAGGAGGCGCGCCGAGCTGGGATCGTGACTCACGTCAACCATGGCGCACCTTACTCGGACGTGTTCCTGGCATTCAAGAAGGTCATGGAAGAGCATTGCGGCAGACTGATTCATCTCTGGGTGCGTTCCTCGCGTGGCTTCGGCAACTGGGCGCATGGCGCTCGGCACGGTGCGGTGATGAACCCGGACGCGAGCGGCGGCTGGACATTTCATCACCTCTGTCACGCTCTCGACGAGGTCTGCATCCTGGCCGGTAAGCGCGCAATCTTGGTCTATCACATCATGCAGAAGACCAGCGACGACTGTCCCAGCGAGGAACTGGTCAATTCGCTGATCACCTTTGAAGACGGCTCGACAGCCTATCTGACCGACGGCACCAGCATCGGCAAGTTCGTGGGCAAGGGCGCACTTGGCATTGATGCCGATATTCGCCTGCACGGTAACACCATCCAGATCGTCAAGCAGGGCAAGCCGGCGGGGCGCGGGCGTCCCGGTATCCTCGAACGCCACGAAAAGACCGTGAAGATCGAGGGTTCGTTCGAGGATAAGTCCACGCCGATTATCGCGCGCTACTTCGCCGAGGCGATCCGCGGCGGCGAGAACAAGCTGCTATCGTTCGACTTTGTGCGCGATCAGTACTGCATCCTGACCGCCTTGAAGAAAAGCGGCCACAGCGGTCAGGCCGAACCGGTTGCCTACTGACTTTAGGTTGATGTGGCTCCCGGAAGGAAAAAATGAGTTTTTTTTCATTAAAAGGAAGTCAACGTCATCCGGGCACACGTGTTCCTGACGATTGGCATGTTCAATATGACATTAGCCTATCGCACCGAGCAGGGTGAACAGACCGCCAATGTCGTCGTTCGGACAAACGACTACGGCGACGACTACGACCGACGATTGGGATTTATCTTTTCGTAATCCGCTTACTCAAAACACTTACTCAGGACAAAAGCGAGTCGGTTAAGGGTATCCGAGAAAAGGGTGGCGGTTAAGAAGGCGAGTAAGTGTGGCTTCGCACGCTATGGACGCTTAACCGTACGCTTAAACGCAC
>PXCX01000167.1 GCA_003565195.1 PVC group bacterium
GCTGCGGGTGAAGCCGCCGCCGCAATGGATCAGGATCGGCGAGCGATCGCGCAGCATCATTGCCATGCGTTCCACCATCATGGTCAGAAAGTGGGGGCAAACCGTGGTGGGTTCCGCCGACGGCTTGTCGGGGTGGCGTCCCGTCCAGTCGGCATTGTGGGAGATGCCGTCCCAGGTGCCCAGCAGTTGCCAGTCGATGGTGTCGGGCAAATGCCGGAAATAGGTCAGATGCTTGCGCAGGTAGGCGGCGCGCGCATCGATGATGCCGCGGATGCCCGCCCGCGCCAGGATCGGCACATCTTCGGGCGAGGGGCAGGGACCGACGGCCAGGCGGGGATGCACGAAATTGCCGCGGTAGGGAGACAGGTCGGGAAGGGGCGTTTGCATGATCCGGCGGGTTGGTGTTTGATGGAAGGTTTAGGAATGCGGCCTCTGAGCAGGCTCTGATTGTTCGGGTAATGCGAGAGCGGTCGACGACGACGGCGACGACTACGGTGAACGATTGATCGTCTCTTTTCGTATCCCGTAGTCGTCGCCGTAGTCGTCCACCGCTCTCGCAAAGAAGTTTTGGGCGCGCGGGGCATCCCGCCGGACCGTAACGCCCTTGCGCGCTACTCCGTGGACGCTCCCCGTGCCTCCGCGATCATGGCCAACGCCATGTCCAGCAGGGCGTCGCCGGGCAGGTTGCGTTGGGCGGCGCGCCGCCGGTAATCTCCCAGTAAGCCCTCCACGCGTTCGCGCCAGCGAAGCGCCTCATTCGCGTCCAGCGTCAGGATGGGGTGGCCGAGTTCCTCGACCAGGGCACGGCCTTCCGCGTCGGCCTGGTCCCAGGCGTGGCCATGGCGGTCGACCCATTCGTCGCTAACCGCGCTGAGCACCTCACGTAAAGCTTCCGGCAGACGATTCCAGCGGTCACGGTTCATGACCACGAACATGGCGGTGGTGTAGCCGATGACGGAGGTGTCCGTCACTGATTCAATGACTTCGGCTTGTCGCCACCCCTTCAAGGTTTCGATGGGGGCGAACGTGGCATCCACGACGCCGCGTTGCAGCGCTTCGTAGGTGTCCGGCTGGCTCATGCCGATGGGCACGCCGCCGAGCGCTTCGGCCACACGTGCGGACAGGCCGGTGGCGCGGATTTTGAGGTTTTGAACCGCTTCGAGGTTGGTACCGGTTGGCGTGAGGCAAGCATGCCGGGGCCGGGGGCATGAACGTAAAGAACTTTGACGTTGGCGACTTCTTCGGGCAGGAACTGCCGGGTGACGCGGTTCGCGACGCGCGAAGCGGTTAGTCCGTCCGGATTGTTGTGCCAGGCATACCGCACCGCAACCGGCGTCGCGATGCCGGGTGCGGTGAGTTGGACATGGGCGCCGTCGACAACCGCCGCCGCTGGATGGAAAACCCGATCCTCCCCGGCGAGGGTAAAACCGCGTGTTTGCGTTCATGTTAGTAAAAAGTTGACGATGCAGTTGGCTGCGGCTATATTGAGTTCTCTTGATATGGCTATATCCCGAAACAATATTGACGTTACGCGATTCAATCCCGCTGCAGTTTTCCCGTTTGAGCTGCGCGTCCAGGATTTCCAAATGGCGATGCAGGACGTTTATGACTTTTTTTATGATGTAAACTCTCATTTGACTGCCAGGGGATTGCAGCGTTTGGATGATATGCTGCGCCCCGCAATTTTTTCCGGCGTTCTCTCGGATATGCTGACCGCGAGTTTGGCAAAACACGCAAGGGTGCTTCGCGAAAATCAGTATTTCAACGGACACCCCGACCTGATCGTGCAAGGCCGGTATCCTGGCAATGCCGTTAAGTCGGGGACGGAAGGTGTTGAAATCAAGACGACTCGTAAGGTTGGAGGCGCTGTCGATACGCATGGCGCGCGCGAACAGTGGATGTGCGTTTTCGTTTACGATGTCGACACGGAAACTGAACCCGCCATTGATCGTCGCGCCATGACGTTTACTGAAGTTTACCTTGGGCATGTGGTCATCGACGATTTTCGGCGAAATCCTCGCGGCGAACTCGGAACAAGAACGGCAACCCTTCACAAGGATGGCATTCGCAAGCTCCGCCAAAGTTGGATTTACCGTTTTGGATGATTCCCGTTTGTTGCAAACCTGGCCAGTTTGGGTATTGCGTCACGGGCCATGATGAAAAAGTGCATGTCTTTTTCCACGCCGACGCATGAATAGCCTACCGCCTCCGCCGCGGCCAACGTTGAACCTGATCCCGCAAATGGATCGAGAATGACGCCTTCCCCCAACGGAAGAACCGCGCGGACCAATTCCCTTAAAAAAGATTGTGGTTTCAGACTTGGATGTGGCGCAAGAACACGTTCCGTTTTTCGCGTTGGTGACGAGTGAATGACATCGCCGAACGGCTTTTCCGGACACGGACGACGGAATCCCCCCGTATGCCATCGCCTCAAATTGTCCTGCACGCGCCCGTCGAGGGGTTTACGGTAAACGACCCAAGGTTCCCACATGGACCTTGGCATTACGCTGATCTCAGGAAATTCTCCATGCGCCGCCTTTGGGCGGTCGCCGCCACGCATCGTCATGGTCAGTCGAACGATCTCACCACGTCGCTCCAACCCGGCATCCGCAAGCGCACCAGACACCAAATAGGATAAAAGCGGATTGGCGGCAACCACAACGTGTGCGCCGGGAACCAGTTTCGGCAACAGAAGACGTGCCCAGACGAAAAAGAAAGTGCGCAACTCGTCGAGTTGTTCAGGAGTCAGGGTTGTGAACCTTGGGAGTGGCGAACGTAAATTGCCGTCAAACGAGGGCGGTATACGCCAAACACCGCCCTTGCCGCTTCTGAGCTTTGCCTGTTGTTCCGTGGTATATTCATGAAGCCCATAGGGCGGATCCGTTACCACGGCGTGAAAACTGTTGTCGGGTTGTTGCTCGAGCCAGTCAAAGCAATCCGCATGGTGTAAAATCGATTTTCCGAATTTTACCGGATCGGACCATTCGAACGCCAACGGAAACTCCCGTTGGACGCCTCCCTTGACGATAGATCGAACAAAGTACACGCCTCGATCCTGACGAACAAACATCTGCGGCGTATTGA
>PXCX01000175.1 GCA_003565195.1 PVC group bacterium
AGCGGATGATGATCCGGAATACCGTAAACGGCCGTCGATGAAATGTGAATAATGCGCTGCACACCGACATCACGCGCCGCCTGCAACACGGTCCGGGTCCCATCGACATCGGTCGACCAAATATCGGCAGGTTTATACAACGGCAGGGCCGCCGCCGCGTGAACCACCTGATCGACACCTTTCAACGCCTCGCGCACCGTCGTTGAATGCCGGATATCACCCTGAATAAACCGTACCCTATCGCGAACATCAGGATAATCGAACGGCGCGAAATCAAGGACAACCACATGTTGATCCCGCTCGAGCAGAAACCGGGTTAGGTTAATACCCAGAAACCCGGAACCCCCGGTAATCAGAAATGTTTGATTCATAATGTCGTTACAACCACACACTCACATACCTGCGACCTTGTGCCTTGCGGTACAAGCAGGCACCAAGCATAGCTAGGATGATGCATCTTGTCAATCTCAATCTCAGTAATTTCTGCTTTCGATCGCCGACTGTTTATGCTACCCTGCCCCGCATGATGTGCCGCCCCACCCAATCAACGCCCGCAACGGACACAACCGATGATGCTGCACTGATGCAATGTTGCCGCGATGACGATCCAGCAGCATTCCGTCTGCTGATCGAACGTCATCAGGACAAGTTGGTGAACTTTTTCGGACGGATGGGCGTTCATAATGATAGTGAAGATTTGACTCAGGAAACGTTCTTGAAAATTTTCCGGTACCGGCATCGTTACCGGAAACGCGCCAAGTTTACCACGTATTTATACAGCGTGGCACGTAACGTGTATATCGACTATGCCAGAAAGGCCGGACGCCGGCAGAAAGGACTGCAGCAATTAACGATCGAGCAGCAGGTTGCCGATGACATCGCGTCGCACAAACGGGTAAATACGGCAAACGACCAGGAGATAGCGGCAGCCTTGGATTGCCTGTCGCCAAAACTGCGAATGGTGGTCGTCCTGGCGTTTTTCGAAGGTCAGGATTACCGGACGATCGGACGTATCCTGAAAGTGCCCGTGGGGACGGTGAAATCGCGAATGCATATGGCAATCGGTCGATTACGTTTTTTTATGAAAAACCAGGCATGATCCCATGAAAACCGAAAAAAACAGCCATTGCCCGGCATGCCGGCAATTCGAATTGACCGACGCCGCGCTGAGCAACCTGTCAGCCGCGCAGACGAAAAAATTAGCGCATCACCTGGAAAAATGCGATGCGTGCCGCACGGAACTGGCAGGGATTCGCAAGCTGATTCTCCGGTTGGAACGCGAACCGCGACTGACAGCCCGCGACCCGGACATGCTGAGCCGGCGGATCATGACGAGGGCAGGTCCCCTGCTGGAAAACCGCCCCAAACGTTTTTGGCCGTCTTGGATCTATCCGGCATGGCGCTGGGCTGCCTTGGTTCTGATGGTTGCCGCCGCCGCGCCATGGATATGGCGCACAATTTCGCGCTCCGACACCGTCACGGTCACCTCGTTGCCGGCGCAGCCATGGGTGCCATCGCGATCCGCCTCCGAATCCGTCCTGCTGGCGGCGAATTGGCTGGTCACGGCCCAGGAACCTGACGGCCGATGGGCCTCCCGCCGCTGGCAGGCACATCCATCTTTCGAAACCGCACTGAATGGGTTGGCAACTCTCAGCCTGATCGAGGCCCATCGTCTTGATCCCGACCCTGAATTGGCGGGAGCTATCCGGCACGCGCTCGACCATTTAAGCGCACACAAACATGCCGAAGGACGGTTTGGCCCGGATTTCGCGGCGGCTCATTACAATCATGCCCCGGCAACACTCGCCTTGATGCATGGCCACGGACTGATGCCCGGGACCGTACCCGATATGATCATCGATGAGGCGCTGGCATGGATTATGAAAACCCAGAACCGCGACGGCGGATGGGGATATCTTGACGATCCCGACAAGCTTTCCAAACTGAGTATTACCTATTGGAATATTCAGGTCTTGCGCACGGCACACGCCCAGGATCGCGCGCACGTCACGGACTCGTTACAGCAGGCGATCGAATGGGTTCATGCCAATCGTGCCGAAAACCGGGGATTCGCCTACCAGCGCCAACCGCAATCGCCGACGGCAACCGTCTCAGCCACACTGAACGCCATGGGTTTTTTATGTTTGAACGATCCCAGTACGGGAATCGCCACGCGCTTAAGGCCTGCCATCGAGTCTCTGATGTCGGACGCTCAAGCGACCGCAAGCGATCCCGATTATTACCGTGATTATATGCTGGCAACCGCACTGCAAAGTATCCACACGGATGACGCCGCGTCAACGGTTACCGAGATTCGCGAACGGGTTCGCCAACGCCAAATAGATCAGGGTCCGCTGGCCGGAAGCTGGTCGCCTGACGATCCCTGGAGTGGCACCGGCGGTCGCTTATACACGACGGCCATGGCCGTGTTAAGCCAGAAACCGTGAATTCACGCTTGCGCCGTTGTTTTCTGATAGGCATGCAACCGCCAACCCAACCATGCCAACCCGCCATACCAGAGCGGCAAAGCCCAAACCGGGAAAGCAAATGACACCGAGGCGCCTGGAAGACCGGCAAACCATGGCAACAGGCGCAACAAGGCCCCCACCCACACCAGGTTGGCATAATTGAAGATGATGCCCACGGCAGGAATCAGGGCGCCGGCCACCAAGGCCAGACAACCGGTAACGACAATCAAAAACACCAACGGAACCACCAATAAATTTGCCGGCAAGGATACCAGCGAGATTTTTCCGAAGAAAAAACCGCTCAAGGGCGCCGCCATAAACCAGGCAATCATCGATACGGTGATCAGCGCCGCCAAACCGTACGCCGCGGTTTCAAGCTCACGACGATAGATGTTGGGTGACGCCGGCAATGCGTATTGTTTGCGCAACCGCAACGGTTGCGTCAGCCGGCAATAGATTGGATTGAAAAACACAAGCAAACCGGCCACCATAACAAACGAGAACAGGAACCCGGGAGTCGCCAACTGGCGGGGATCGTATACCAGAATGATCAAGGCTGCCAACGCCAGCGCGGACGGCGCATCCGGCCGGCGCCGTAAAGGCAACGCCG
>PXCX01000079.1 GCA_003565195.1 PVC group bacterium
ATGCGCTGGGCAACGCCGTCAATGGCATATAGCTGTTCTGCCGCCTCATACTTGGCGATGGCCCCTTGCAAGTCATTTTGCCCTTCCAGTGCATACCCTTGTTTCACCAGTTCCTGTGCGCGTTGCTGGTTGGCGAGTTGCGCGCGCAATTTCTGGATGCGCTGGGCAACGCCATCAATGGCATATAGCTGCTCTGCCGCCTCATACTTGGCGATGGCCCCCTGCAAGTCATTTTGCCCTTCCAGTACATACCCTTGTTTCACCAGTTCCTGCGCTCGTTGACGGTTAGCAAGTTCCGTGCGTAATCTTTGAATACGCCGCGCAATGTCAGCGCTGCGACGTAGACCCTGGGCTTCCTCATATTTTTCGATGGCCCCTTCGATGTCATCTTGTCGTTCGAGTTCCTCGGCTTCTCGAATCAAATCCGCGACAACGTCAGGCGGCGGCTCGGGACTTGCGACTTTCACCATCCGTTCCCCTTTCGCCAGTTCGATGCCTGTCGGAGTGCGGGCGGTTACTTCAACCCGATACGTACCGGGCGTATGGGCCGAAAAGGTTCCGCTACCAGATACGTTTGCTCCTGAAGGAGATACATTCCAGAGATAGCGCACATCCACGGGCGGTGTCGGTTCGATCGTAACGTCCAAGGTGACCTGCTGATGGGTCACAATTGTTCCGCGAGGCGCATCCCTGATCGTCCCGCCGGCCTCCAGGCAATGGACCGCATACGAGTGACGTAAGGTCATGGCAGTAACAGGCTTGAGGATGCCGGCGGCCTGTCGGGCGCGCCGGATTATGCGTTCGATCATCCGCAAACCCAAAAGACATTCATGTATTAAATGAAATTATGACTGACTGCGTTTTCCTTGATAAAAAGCCTGTCACTATAGTTCCGTTGATAAAAAGCCTGTCACTATAGTTCCGCCACTATAGTTCCAGTTTCACTTGCGCGAAAAACGGGGTTGTGTTTCAATGCGAGGCGTGGTAGAAAGTGTCTTGTGGTGGCGGGGGATTTTGTCCCGGTACGGGAATCTGGCGATGAAAACAAGCGAAATGAACAACCATGCGATTGCGGACGAATTGGCGTCGCTTCCGGCGGAGGCTCGCCGGGAGGTCGTCGATTTCATCGTTTTTCTCCGGCAACGTCATGGTCGGGCGCGAAGCCGGGCTGCCGACAAACCGCCTTCTCTTAAAGGTGACCCGTTTCTCGGTATATGGGCGGGTCGCGGCGATATGAAGGACAGTGTCGGCTGGGCCCGGGAAACCCGCGAACGTGAATGGGGCGGATGATGGTCATTGACAGCGACATTCTGATCGATTGTGCCCGCAAAGACCCGAAGGCTATTGCGTTGATAGCGGCAACGGCTCTGCTGGAGGCCGAGCCGATGGCTACACGCAATCAGCGGCATTTCCGTTTCATCGATGATTTGGATTTGGTTGAGTACTGATTTGCGAGGAGCATGGATTTCTGATGGCGTTATTCAACAACACCAACCCCTTTGCCGACTACATCCGCGCCTTGCGCGCGAATGTTGAGCGGGGCGATGCAACCGAGCATACGCACCGCCCGGCGCTGAAGGCACTGCTCGAAGCCGTTGATCCCGAGATTGTCGCCACCAACGAGCCCCGGCGCATCGCTTGCGGCGCACCGGATTTCAATATCACGCGCAACGGGGTGCCCGTCGGGCACATCGAAACCAAGGATATCGGCGTTAATCTCGACGATGACTCCATCAAATTCATTCGCTTCGCTCAATGGCGCATCAACCAGACCGGCCACGGCATTGTCGGCTTTATCACCAACAACAGCTACCTCGACGTCATCACCCACCGCCGCATGCGCAAGAGTCTGCTGGAATCCTTCGACGAAATCTACGTCCTCAACCTGCATGGCAGTTCCAAGAAAAAGGAAAAGGCACCGGATGGGGGGAAGGACGACAATGTCTTCGACATCACCGTTGGAGTTTCAATCCTGCTGGCGGTGAAGAATAAAGTAGACGAGGCGTCCCGCCTCGTTCCAACGCGGCGAGACGCCGCGTCTACTTTGGGCTGCGTCCACATCAACACCACCCAATACTTCGGCGGCATTTTGGCGGACGTTTGGAACTTCCGCATCGGCGGCTATCAAGTCTGCGAAAAGTGGCTCAAAGACCGCAAAGGTCGTACCCTCGACTACGCCGACATCCAGCACTATCAACGCATCGTCGTCGCGTTGAGCGTGACGATACGGCTGATGGGGGATATAGACCGGACGATTGAAGTGCAAGGCGGTGGTTGGCCGGAGGCGTTTGAAATTAGAGGTGTGAAAAGAGGAACTGCCGATGCCTGAGATCAGTCGTTTTCTTGGAATTGTGATCGCGATCTACTGGAAGGAGCATGGCGTGCCCCATTTTCACGCGAAGTATGGCAGTCAAAGGGCGTCGTTCGCGATTGACGATTTGCGGCTGTTGGAGGGTGCGTTACCACCGCGCGTGATGGGATTGGTCTTGGAATGGGCCACTCTGCATCGCGAGGAGCTGATGGAGGACTGGCGTCTGGCAATGGACAAAAAACCATTGCGCCCCATTGAGCCGCTGGCGTAGGAGTTTTGAACATGCATTACGTTACCGAAGTCAAATACGAAGCAGGGTATCGCTTGGTCCTGACGTTCGAGGACGGCAGGCGTCGGAGGGTCGATCTGGCGCCACATCTCGACGGGGAAGTGTTCGAACCTTTGCGCGATCTCAAACGGTTCCGCACGGCCCGTCTGAATCCTGACATTGACACCGTCGTGTGGGATAACGGCGCCGACATGTCGCCCGACTTCCTGTATGAAATCGGCGAACCAATTGAGCCCGATCCAATTCGCAATGTCGCCGAGGAACGATCGGAATACGGGTGAAATGTCGATGACGCAAAAAAAACGAAAAACCGGGGTTGCCTTCGAACCCAAGCCGTGGTATAAGCTGTATTTGAAATGGAAGAGAACCTGTATATGGGGCCTTCTAAAACCTCATCGTTACGTGTCAAGTAATATTTATCCGGGCCGGCTTCTTGTAACCTATAGTCGTTTTTTCTCTAAGCGCCTGCAAATAC